>JAITAP010000126.1 GCA_031284065.1 Prevotellaceae bacterium | reverse complement strand
TGCCCAAACTAGGCCTTAGTTTTTTGCAAAACATGCCCAAACTAGGCCTTAGTTTTTTGCAAAATGTGCCCAAACTAGGCCTTAGTTTTTTGCAAATCTCAAATAAATCTATTATCTTTGCTCTTCATTAGAAATAAATTAGAGAAGCTATGAGCACGGATAAATATTTTCACCGTAATATCAACCGGGAGTTGCTTGACTGGAGCAAGGACCCGGACAGGAAACTCCTTTTGCTGCGCGGAGCAAGGCAAGTGGGAAAATCATCTGCTGTGCGGTACTTGGGCAAGTCGTTCAAGTATTTTGTCGAGGTGAATTTTGAAGACGCGGAGGAGAATGTCAAAACCTTGTTTAGGCCGGGTATCTCTCCGCAGGAAATTTGCAAGCGTCTGTCATTTTACTGCAATACGCCCATTGTGGCGGGCGAAACCCTGCTGTTTCTTGACGAAATACAGGCCTGCATCCCGGCAATAACCAAGCTCCGCTATTTTTACGAGCAATTTCCCGAGCTTCATGTAATTGCCGCCGGCTCCCTGCTGGAATTTGCGCTGGAGGAATTACCCTCTTTTGGGGTAGGTCGTATCCGCTCTGTGTTCATGTACCCATTTGCTTTCGATGAGTTTTTGTACGCCACCGGAAATGAGCGGCTGGTGCATGAATACCGGAACGCCTCCCCGTCGCAACCGTTGCCCGATATAGTCCACCGTATGATTTTGAAAAATCTGGAAATATTTATGCTCTTTGGCGGAATGCCTGCCGTTGTGGTTGAGTACGTTAAGTATCAGGATTTTTCGAGATGCCAGCGAGTGCTCAACGACCTTCTCCTGTCGTTCCGTAGCGATTTTGCCAAATACAAATCGCGCGTGCCGGAAACACGTATCAATGAAGTATTTGAGTCTGTAGCAAATCAGGCGGAGGGAAAGTTTGTTTACGAGCGGGCTTCGGAGCAAGCCTCCAACAGGCAGGTCAAAAATGCGCTGGAGCTGCTTACCATGGCGGGACTGGTGTACCCCGTTACGCACACGTCTGCAAACGGCATCCCGCTGGGCGCCGAGGTTAACCCCAAATTTCGCCGGATGTTTTTGTTCGATACCGGCATCTTCCAGCGTGTTTTGGGTCTGGACGCTTCGCGTGCGCTGCTTTCAAACGATTTCAAAACCATCAACGGCGGGGCTTTGGCGGAAATGTTTGTCGGCTTGGAGCTGCTCAAGGCTTCTTCGTGCTACTATCCCCTCACGCTCTACTACTGGCAGCGGGAAAAGTACCAAAGCAATGCGCAGGTAGATTTTGTAATACAAAAGAACGAACAAATCATCCCGATAGAAGTAAAATCCGGGATGATAGGGAAAATGCAAAGTTTGTTCTTGTTTCTGCAAGAAAAAAAACTCGAATATGGCGTTCGCACTTCCCTTGAGAATTTTGCCCAATACGACAAAATCAGGGTTTACCCGCTGTATGCCATATCCAACATGGTGTTGCAATAATGACGGCATAACTCAACTTTTTTGTATCTTTGTCGCTTCAAAGTAAGATTTATGACTCAAAGCATAGCGCAAAAATACGCGACGCTCTCCGCCTTGTTTTCGCCTCAAGAGGTAGAAAAATGGGGCTTGCACAGCGCCTTTGAGCGTGCGGTATGCGCGCTCGAAGGGCGTGTACGCGAAAACGGCGACCCTTTCATTTTCCATGCGCTGGACGTGGCGCAGATTGTGGCTGCCGAGGTTGGGCTGGGGGCGCAGGCCGCTGCCGCCGTGCTGCTGCACGAAGCTGACCGCGCACAGCCCCTCGACGACGCCGACCTGCACGCCAGCTTTGGCAAGGAGGTAGCGTCGGTGGTTACCAGCCTGAACAAAATTTCGCGCCTCGACCTCAAAACAACAGCCCTGCAGGCGGAGGCTTTCCGTAAGCTTATTGTCAGCTACTCGGCCAACCCGCAGGCAATCGTTATCAAGCTTGCGGACAGGCTGGAGGTGATGCGCTCACTCTCATTCTTTCCCAAGTCAAAGCACGCAAAAAAAGCTGCCGAAACGTTGCTGCTGTTCGCACCGCTGGCGCACAAGCTGGGGCTGTACAAGCTCAAATCGGAGCTCGAAGACTTGTCGCTGCGCTACACCGACCCCGCTGCGTACCGCGACATTAACACTAAGCTCAAGCTGAGCGAAAAAACGCGCAGCCAGCTGGTCGAAGATTTTATTGCCCCCATACGAAACGAGCTGCAAGAAAAAGGCTACCGGTTTGAGCTAAAGTACCGGACAAAATCCGCCTACTCCATTTGGGCTAAAATGCAGAAGCAGGGCGTGCCGTTTGAGGGCGTGTACGATGTTTTTGCCATTCGCATCATACTCGATACGCCGCTTGAGAGCCGCAAGGACGAGGCGGCGGCGTGCTGGGATATATACTCCACCGTTACGTCGCGCTACGAGCCCGACCTCCGCCGCCTGCGCGATTGGGTTACCAAGCCTAAGGATAATGGCTACGAAAGCCTGCACGCCACCGTAAGGGTTGCGGACAAGCAGGATGTGGAGGTGCAAATCCGCACCCGCCGCATGGACGACAACGCAGAGCACGGCATGGCTGCCCACTGGCGATACAAGGGCGTGCAGCAAGACCACGACAGCACGGAGGGCTGGCTTGCCAACATGCGCAGCCTGCTCGAAACGGCGGGCAGCATGGAGGACTACGACGCCACCTTCACGCCCAACGAGGTATTTGTGTTCACCCCGACGGGCGACTTGCGGCAGCTCAAAATCGGCGCAACGGTGCTCGACTTTGCCTTCGACATTCACAGCAATCTGGGGTGCCGCTGCACGGGCGCTATCCGCAACGGCAAGCATATATCCATTCGCGAAACGCTGCAAACCGGCGACGTGGTGGACGTGCTGACGGGAAAAAACCAAACGCCTACCCCCGACTGGCTGGAGTACGTAACCACCGCAAAGGCAAAAAACAAAATTCGCCAAAAGCTGCGCGAAGACGAGGCAAAGGTAGCCGCTATCGGGCGCGAGGCGCTGGAGCGCAAGCTCAAAAACTGGAAGCTCAACTTGCAGCTCGACGTGGTGACAATGCTCGTAAAGCATTTTAAAATAAAAACCGCTACGGAGCTGTACGTGAAGCTGGCGCTCGAGGAGCTCGACTTTGCGCTGGTGCACGACGTGCTGCAAAAGTACGCGGCAGGCGAGCTGCAAGCAGCCGAAAGAGAGGCGGCGGCAAAGCGTCCGGAGCCTGCGACTCCCGCCCAGCCAAGCGCCTCGAGCGACTATATTGTGATAGACGAAAAGCTGAGCGGCGTGGACTACAAGCTGGGCAAATGCTGCAACCCGATATACGGCGACGACGTTTTTGGGTTTGTAACCGTGGGGAGCGGCGTTACCGTCCACCGCACCAGCTGCCCCAACGCAGAGCGGCTACTCAACCGCTACGACTACCGCGTTATCCCCGCAAAGTGGCGGAAGCAGGCAGACGCGGATTCATTTCAGGCGGTGATAAAAATATCGGCAAGCAACGGTATAGGCTTGCAGCAAAAGCTGGGCGAGGTGGTCGATACCTACGCGGCGGGCGCAATCCGCTCAATGCAGCTCTCGCAAAACAGGGGGATGCTGGAGGGGCAGCTGCGCGTGTTCGTAAAAAACCTAAAGCAGCTCGATACCCTCCTCTACCACCTGCGCAACGTAAAGGAGGTGCACAAGGCCGTGAGGATGGGAAGCTGAATGAATTAGAACCGCCCATGCCTCGCAGGGACAGTTCGCGAACCGCCCTCAAAAAAATTTAACCAATATTCTTCTACATTTCCAATTTTTGATTTAAAAAATATATGGCGTTAATAAACTCTCAATTTCTAAAGGTTTCGCAGGATGCTGTTGAGCAGGAGATAGCGAAAAGGGTAAACGTTTTTACCGTCATCAACCCTGACGTTGAGTTTATCAGGCTTGATAGCGGAGACGTTACCCAGCCGCTGATGCCGAGCGTTATTGAGGCAATGCTCGCCAGCGTGCACGAAATGAGCAAGGACAGCACGTTCAAGGGGCGTGGCCCCGTCAGAGGATACCCGTTCCTGATAGACGCTATTGTGAAAGGCGACTTCAAAAATTGCGGAATAAAAATGACCGCCGACGAGGTGTTCGTGAACGAGGGCACGAAGCAGGACGTGGCAAACATTGGCGATATTCTCTGCAAGGACAACCGCATCGGGGTGCTCGACCCCATATTCCAAACCTACATTGAGTCGAACGTGGTGGGGTACCGGGCGGGTATCTTGGAAAAAGACAAGCACTGGAGCAACATTGTTTACCTGACCGCCACGCACGAAAAAGGCTTCATTCCGGAGCTGCCCGTAGAGCGCCCCGACGTTATCTTCCTGAGCTACCCCAACGACCCGACGGGCGTAACAATGACCAAAGAAGAGCTCGCGCAGTGGGTCGCCTACGCCATCGAAAACAAGGTGCTCATCCTCTTCGACGCCACCTACGAAGCCTTTATCTCCGAGCCCGACGTGCCCCACAGCATCTACGAAATAAAAAATGCGCGAAAGGTTGCCATTGAGTTCAGGAGCTTCTCAAAGTCGGCGGGGTTTACGGGCTTGCACTGCGGGTACACGGTTATCCCCAAAGAGGTAAAAGGGTACTCAATCTACAGCGGCCGGAACATATTCCTCAACGACCTGTGGCAGCGGCGGCAAACCATCAAAAACAACGCGCCCTCGTACATCATACAGCGCGCGGCGGAGGCGCTATACACCGCGCAAGGCAAAAAAGAAGTGCGCCAAAACGTGGACTACTACATGACAAACGCCTCCATGCTGCGGTCTGCGCTGGACGCCGCAGGGCTTAAGTTCAGCGGCGGCGTAAATGCTCCCTACATCTGGGTGCGCTCGCCGTGGAGCTCGTCGTGGAAGTTTTTTGAAAAACTCCTTAGCGAATGTCACATACGTTCCTCACCCGGAGAGCGATTTGGCCCCAGCGGTGAGGGATACGTGAGGTTGAGCGCTTTTGCCAACCGAAATCAGGTGATGCTCGCTTGTAGCAGGTTGGCGGAGTTTAGGTATTAGATATTAGAGTTTCGGAGGATAGGAGTTCATTTTAAAATTCAAAATTTTCATACGTTATGAAGTTTACAAAAATGCACGGTGCGGGAAATGATTACGTTTACGTTGACTGCACAAAAGGAGAGGTGGCAAACCCGAACGAGCTGTCGAAAAAAATTAGCGACCGGCGCTTTGGAGTTGGCTCCGACGGGCTGGTGCTTATCTGCAAGTCCAGCGTGGCGGACTTCAGGATGAGAATGTTCAACGCCGACGGCTCGGAGGCGCAAATGTGCGGGAACGCCACGCGCTGCATCGGAAAATACGTTTTTGACAAAGGGCTGACAACAAAAACCGAGCTGACGCTCGAAACTCTTGCAGGCGTGAAGCGTCTATCGCTCTTTGTTGACAGCGGAAAGGTGCGCAAGGTAACGGTGGATATGGGCGCACCCGAGCTGCGTCCCGCCAAAATACCGACGCTCTTCGCCGGAGAGCGCGTCGTTGCAGCGCCGCTTGAGGTCGGGGGCAAAGTATTCTCCATAACCTGCGTTTCGATGGGAAACCCGCACGCTGTAACCTTTGTGGAGGATGTGAAGAGCTTCGACGTGCACCACTTTGGAAAGCTGATAGAAAATCATGCGCTTTTTCCCGAAAAAGTAAACGTAGAGTTCGTGGAGCCGCTATCGGCAACCGAGCTGCGCATGAGGGTGTGGGAGCGAGGGTCGGGCGAAACGTGGGCGTGCGGAACAGGGGCGTGCGCAACGCTCGTAGCCGCTACGCTCAACAACCTCTCTCACGGCAAAGCCACAATACACCTGCTTGGCGGCGATTTGGAGGTGGAGTGGGACAAAAACGCCAACCTCATCTACATGACGGGCGAAGCGGAAACCGTATTTGAGGGAGAATTTTGTGGAAATTAAGAACGTTGCAGGTACACGTCCACCAACCCTTCGGGCAAGCTCACGCTGACAATTTTCCTTTTTTTATCCACCGCCGTAATAAAGTCCGGGCTGTTGGGGATAAGTATTTCTTTGCCCTGCTCGGTGGCGAGCTCCAGCACCGGATTGCCCGGATAGTCCAGCCGACGGGTAAGCCTGCCGATAGCGCCATACGCAGCATCTACAAACGTGTAGCCAAGCATATCCTCGCTCTCGGCAGGCGACGCGGAGGGCTTGCGCCCGCCTGCTTTTTCCGCAAAAATTTCTTTCCCCACCAGCGCTTCAGCCAATGCCTCCTGCTCCATATCGTCAAAAATCACCACAAATTTGCCGCCTTTTTCCATAATACTTTTGAAGTAAAACGGCACACTCAGCCCCTCAACGCCGATGAACACCGGCGATTTTTGCGACAGCGCCGCGCCGCCGCCGTACAGCGCAAGCAAAAGCTCGCCATGCGTTCCGAATGTTTTTTGCAGCTTGCCTATGGGTACCAAGTTCATGTCGTAAAAATATAAAACGAGTAAGCTGATAGTTAGAATAGACAAAAAACGCTATGCATAGTGTGCATAGCGTTTTTCGAATACTACGTAAAAAAACTACACTGTAGCCGGAGTTTCGGGTGCAGGTACAGGTGTGGGAGCAGGAGCTGCCTCGCTTGTTTCGGCAGCAGCGGCGGCGGCTTTGGCTTCGGCAACTTTAGCTGCCAACGTTGCCCTTTTCTTTGCCACCTCTTCTGCCTTTACCTCCTTTGCCTTTATTTCTTCGCCCAGACGGTTCTTGCTACGCTCATTTTTTACTTTATCCAGCAAGTTCTTCTTTGTTGAAATTTTCAATTTTTTCTCGGCTATCCAAGCCTGAAATTTTTGCTCGGCGACTTCGGGGGTTAACGCCCCTTTCTTGATGCCGCCATCGAGGTGCTTTCTCAGCAGCACCCCTTTATATGACAGGATAGCACGAGTTGTTTCGGTTGGTTGAGCGCCCTTATTAAGCCAATCCAGCGCCCGCTCAAAGTTGAGCTCAACGGTAGCCGGATCGGTGTTAGGGTCATAAATGCCCAACTTTTCAATAAACTTGCCATCCCGTGGCGCCCTGCTGTCGGCTACCACCATGTGGTAAAAGGCGTGACCTTTTTTGCCGTGTCTTGCTAATCTGATTTTTACAGCCATATTATTAAAATAAAATTTGTGAATAAAAATGGCAGCAAAGATACCCATTTTATCCAATATTTGCAAGGAGGGAATAAAAAAAATCGTAAATTTGTTTTTTCATTCGGAGAAAATTGGCTCATAAAATGGTAAATAGTAGCTTAAAAGATTGTCGCATTGTGTTTATGGGAACGCCGGAGTTTGCTGTGGCGTCGTTGCAGGCGCTGGTTGAAGCCGGTTATACGGTTGCGGCGGTGGTTACCAGCCCGGATAAGCCCGCCGGACGCGGATTGCTCCTGCAACCTTCGCCCGTGAAGCAGTATGCGCTTGCGCAGGGAATTACGGTGCTACAGCCCGTAAAATTGAGGGAGGAGGCTTTTCTGCACGATTTGCAGCAGCTCAACGCAGACTTGTTTATTGTGGTGGCTTTTCGCATGATTCCGGAGGCGGTATGGCACATGCCGCGCCTTGGAACGTTCAACCTGCACGCCTCGCTGTTGCCCAAGTATCGTGGCGCAGCGCCCATCAACTGGGCAATTATCAACGGTGAAGCGGAAACGGGGGTAACAACTTTTTTTATTGATGAAAATATTGACACGGGTAAAATCTTACTCTCCGAAAAAGTCAAAATCTCACCCGACGACACCGCCGGGACTCTGCACGATACGCTTAAAGTTGTCGGGAAAATGTTGACGCTCAAAACTGTTGACGCTATCGCAAATGGCTGCATACAGCCTGTTCCGCAGGAGAGCACGTGCAGCGCGGACAAAATACCAACAGCCCCCAAGCTGTTTAAGGATACTTGCCGCATCAGCTGGCAAAAAAAAGGCTTTGAGCTGGTCAACTTTATTCGGGGGCTTAGCCCCTACCCTGCGGCGTGGTGTGAGCTGGCTGCCGACGGCGCAGCTCCGCAGCCGGTGAAAGTTTTTGCAGCGCACGCCGAGCCGACTTTTTTTGCCGAAAATCCGCCCCAACCCGGCGCACTCCTCACCGACGGACGCTCTTTCCTCAAGGCTGCCTGCGCCGATGGATTTTTGTGCATTGACGAGCTGCAGCTGTCCGGCAAAAAGCGAATGACTACGGAAGCGTTTTTGAGAGGAGTCAGAGGAAATTTTAAGGCGTGGCGTTGAGCCGCGTTCTTGGAGCTTTTTTATCATTGCGTAAATATCGAACACGTGCTACAGCAATTTAAATCGTACATAGCAAGCAACAAGCTGCTTGGCTACACCAACAGCGTGCTGGCGGCGGTAAGCGGCGGCGTTGACTCAATGGCGCTGCTGCATCTGCTGTTGGCGGCGGGCTACAAGACGGGCGTGGCGCACTGCAACTTTCAGCTGCGGGGCGACGAGTCCGACGGCGACGAGCGGATGGTGCGCGAATACTGCGACAAGGAAAATATTCCGTTTTTTGTGGTGCGCTTCGACGTTGGCAAGTATGCTGCCCAAAAAGGAATTTCCATTCAAATGGCGGCAAGAGAGCTGCGCTACACGTGGTTTGAAAGCGTAACCGCAGAGCATGGGTTCGATAAAATTGCGGTGGCGCACAACGCCAACGACGAGGTGGAAACTTTTTTCCTAAACCTCGCGCGGGGCACAGGATTACGGGGGCTGTCGGGCATGGCGGCGGCAAAGGGGAAAATTGTCCGCCCGCTGCTGTTTGCTCCGCGCACAGACATTGCGCAGTACGTTCGGGAGCACGGCCTGCGCTTCCGCGAAGACTCGTCAAACAGTCAGGTGAAGTATGCGCGCAACCGCATCAGGATTGAAGTCATTCCCGAGCTCGCCAAGCTCAACCCCGATTTTCTATCTACAATGCAGGGCAACATGGAGCGGCTGAAAGCGGCGCAGCTGCTGGTAGAAAGAACAGCGGACGACTTGCGAAAAAAGGCCTGCGCAAAAAAAGGCAGCACGCTGTACATAAAAATACCGGAGCTGCCGACAGACCAGCGTCGCTTTTGGCTATTTGAGCTGCTGTGCGAGTATGGCTTTTCGGGCGCTACCGTAAACGATATTGCGGCAGCGCTGAACGGAATTTCCGGAAAAATATTCTACTCGCCAACGCACACGCTGCTAAAAAACCGAAATACGCTAATCGTTACCCCGCAGGAAAGGGAATTAACCGCGCAGGCGGCGGAGAATGTGAAGCCGGACGGTAAGCAATGGGAGTTGGAGCTGGAGCTGGAGGAGGATGGCTTGCATACCCGCAAGGTGAAGCTGGGCAGCGTGGCGTTTTCCTTTGAGATACTTGATAACCGGAGCATCCCGCTAAATCAGGGGAGCAGCGTTGCGCTGTTCGATTACAACGCGCTGCAATTTCCGCTCAAGCTTCGCCTTTGGCAGGCGGGCGACAAGTTTGTGCCGCTTGGCATGAGGGGCGAAAAAAAGTTGAGCGATTTTTTTACCGACAGCAAGCTCAACCTCTTTGAAAAGCAGGAACAGCTACTCCTCTGTTCCGCCAACGGCCATGTAGCGTGGGTAGTAGAGCGGCGTATAGACAACCGCTACCGCGTAACGGAAGCAACAACGCGGATTTTGAAGGCAAAAGCCGAACACGCCGAATTGCCCTAAACTCCCTCCAGCGCAAATTTCAGCACGTCTTTGATTGCATCAACGTAGGTAAAGGTAAGCCCTTGCAGGTACTCTTTTTTTATCTCGTCAATATCTTTTTTATTTTCAACGGGCAAAAGTATATCGGTAATACCTGCACGCTTTGCCGCAAGTATTTTCTCCTTAACTCCGCCTATGGGCAGCACCTTTCCGCGCAGGGTAGCCTCGCCCGTCATGGCCAACCCGCAGCGCACCTTTCGCCCCGTAAACACCGAAGCGATGGCGGTTACCATAGTTACTCCGGCCGAAGGGCCATCTTTGGGGATAGCGCCTTCGGGGACGTGAATGTGCAGGTTATTTTCCGCAAACATTTTCGGGTCAATTTGCAGAAAATCGGCTTGCGCCCGCACGTACTCCAGCGCAATGATGGCGCTTTCCTTCATCACGTCGCCCAGGCTGCCGGTGGTAGCAATAAGCCCCTTGCCCTTGCTGAGGCTCGCTTCCACAAAAAGAATTTCGCCGCCGTTTGGCGTCCACGCCAAGCCCGTTGCAACCCCCGTGAATGCATTATCCAGCGCCTTGTCCCGTATAAATTTCGGGGCTCCCAACGCCTCCTGTAAAGCTCCTTGCGTAAGCTGGGGCGAATAATCTTTGCTTGACGCAATAAGTTTTGCCGTATGGCGAATGATTTTTGCAAGTTGCTTTTCCACTCCCCGCACCCCCGATTCGCGCGTGTAGTTCTCGATGATATAGGTTACCAGCGCATCGGAAATTTGCAGCTGCGCCGGCTGCACGCCGTGGTCTTTCAGCAGGCGCGGCAGCAAATGCCGCTTCACTATCTCCACTTTTTCCTCCTGCGTGTAGCCGCTAACCTCTATCATCTCCATGCGGTCGCACAGCGCAGGGTGGATGGTGGACACGTTGTTTGCCGTAGTGATGAACAGCACGTGCGACAAGTCGTAATCCAGCTCCAGAAAGTTGTCGTAAAAGGTAGCGTTTTGTTCTGGGTCGAGCACTTCGAGCAAAGCGCTTGAGGGGTCTCCGCGAAAATCGTTGCCCACCTTATCCACCTCGTCGAGGATGATAACCGGATTGCCCAACTTGCACTTTTTGATGGTTTGAATAACCCGTCCCGGCATAGCGCCAACGTAGGTTTTGCGATGCCCTCGTATTTCGGCTTCGTCGTGCAGGCCGCCGAGGGAAATGCGCCCGAACTCCCGCCCCAAAGCTCTCGCAACAGATTTTCCCAGCGAAGTTTTTCCCACTCCGGGAGGCCCGTACAGGCACAATATCGGCGATTTCAGGTCGCCCTTAAGCTTAATCACGGCAAGATGCTCCAGTATCCGCTCTTTTACCTCCTCCAAACCGTAGTGGTCTTCATTGAGCACTTTTTGCGCTTCATCCAAATCCAGCTTATCCTCGCTGTACTCGCCCCAGGGCAATTCCACCAGCGTTTGCAGGTAGTTGAGCTGCACCGGATATTCTCCGCTATGCTGCATCATTTTTTCGGCTTTGACGGTTTCGCGCTCAAACACTGCCGCCACCTCTTCGCTCCACTTTTTTGTTTTGGCTTTTTCGCGCAGCTGCTTCACCTCCTGCTCAACAGGATTTCCGCCCAGCTCGGCCTGAATTGCCTTCATCTGCTCGTTCAAAAAGAACTCGCGGTTGTGCCGGTCAATCCCCTTGTGCACCTTTTGCTGGATTTCCGATTTGAGCTCCAGCGCCTGCCGCTCGCGCAACAGTATCTCCAGCAACGCAGACGCTCGCTGCTCTACGCTGTCAATTTCTATCAGCTTTTGCTTTTCGTCGCCGCTCACCTCCGTATTCACGGCCAAGTAGTTGACGAGAAATTGCTTGCTGTCGATATTTCTCACAGTAAATCCCGCTTCGGGCGCCAAGTGCGGCGACAGCTTGATGATGGTCATCGACACGTCGCGGATAGAGCCGATAATCAGGTCGTAGTTTTCGTTGGGCGGCGGAATAATATCCTCCAGCGCCTCTACGTTTGCCACAAAAAACGGGTCGTCCGAAACCATGCTGCCCAAAGCTATACGCCGCGTACCTTGCAGTATGATGGTGGTAGAGCCGTCGGGCATTTCGAGCATACGGAGTATGTTTGCCGCCGTGCCCACCTTGTGCAAATCATCAAAGACAGGGTCGTCCAGCTTGGCGTCGCGCTGCATCACCGCAGCCAACTTCTTGTCGGAGTTGTAGGCCGCTCGCGCCAGTCGCACCGATTTGTCGCGGCTAATGTTGATGGGCATTACCACGCCGGGAAACAGCACCGAGTTGCGCAGGGCAAGCACGGGCAGCTGTTGCGGCACTTGTATCTGACGCAAATTTTGCTCATCGCCTTCGGCAAAAACGGGGATTAATTCTGCGCTATCGCCGGAGGACTGTAGTATGTATGAAGATTTCATTACAGCTTGAAAATTGAAAGTTGAAAGCTGAAAATTGGCGGCTGAAAATTAAAAACCGGATAAACCCACAACCATTCCTAACAGATTAGCCGGTTAGGTATTACGGGTGGCGTTCGCAAACGCTACATTTTCAACTTTCAATTTTCAACTAAAAAGAGCTTCCGAAGCCTCGAAAACTCTTTTACGCAGCTAAAAAACCGTTGCCACAAAAGTTACTGCGCTTGCGTAGCGGCAGGCCTGTGATTTTTGTAGCGGCTCATAAACTTATCTACACGTCCGGCGGTATCAACCAGCTTCATTTTGCCGGTGTAGAAAGGGTGCGACGAGCTTGAGATTTCGACCTTGTACAAGGGGTACTCTACGCCGTCAACCGTGATGGTTTCCTTTGTATTTACCGTCGATTTGGTAATAACAATGCTTTCGTCCGATAAATCCTTAAACACAACCGGACGGTAGTTCGCGGGGTGAATTTCTTTTTTCATTTTTTATTGTCAAAAATAGTTTATATTCTCCTGTTGAAGGGCTGCAAAGGTAGCTTTTTTCTCATTCAAAACCAAAAAAACAAACCGCTACGCCCTAAAAAAAGCAAGCGGCTACCTCCGGTTTAGCTTGCTCAGCAACCTCAACATCTCCAAGTAGAGCCATACTACCGTGAGCATGAGCGCAAATGCGCCGTACCACTCCATGTATTTGGGCGCTGCCGCTTGTGCGCCACGGTCAATAAAGTCAAAATCTACCAAAAAGTTGAGCGCGGCAATAATCACGATAAATACGCTAATGCCAATGCTCAACGGCGAAGCGTCGTGCAAGAACGTCAGCGGCGTAAAAATGCTCACTATCCACGTTACTACGTAAAACAGCGCAATAGCGCCGGTGGCAACGATAATGCCGCTCCGCAGCTTGTCGGTAACCTTGATAGCGCCGGTGCGGTACAGCGCCAGCATCAAAAACAGCACGCTAAACGTAAGCCCCACTGCTTGCAGCACAATACCGTTGGTCTGCGCGTTGAACATGGCGGACAGCGCGCCAAGGCACAAGCCCTCGCACACTGCGTACAGCGGCGCTGCCCAAACCGACCTGCGCGGGCTGAATATGGCGATGAGCGAAAAGACCAACCCGCCTATAAGCCCGCCTATCATGTAGGGCATTACCACATTGGGGTTGATAGCATTGGCAAACATTTGCCACGTGTAGCTTGCGCCAAGCACAGCTAACAGTAGCAAGAGCAAGGTTTTGTGAACAGTTCCGCGAACAGTCATTATGGAATCGCTGCTCAACGAGGCGTTGCGTGCGGCCTCAAATACCCTGTCGTTGAGCGCAGGGCTGGAAGAATTAAATAAAGACATAGCTAAATAAAAATAAAAATATAACAATATTACTCGTATGCTTCAGCATACAAACAGTGGAAAGCCGGTCAACCTCCTGCGGAAAAATTCAGAATTTTCCCTATCCCTAAATTATTTTACCAGCGTCTCCACAATTTCACCCACAAACATGTGGTGAAAATCTTTTTGAGGATAAATATTACCGACGATGGCCGTATCAACAAATGCTTCGGGGTTGATAAAATCTGCGCCGTATAGCTTTTTGCAAACAATCACCTTTGACGCTTTCTGAAAGGTAATCACGCCTTCGGCCAGCTTTACGGGCGTGAGGCCTGCTTTTTTCACCTTGTCGGCGTCGCGCCCCGAAAGCGTGCCGCAAATGGTGAGCACGTCTCTATGCTCCTCCGGCAAAAAAGAAAGGGTAAAATACTCCTCGCGCCGGAGAAACTGGAACGTGTAGCGCTGCGGGCGCACAAAAATAAGCGCCACATCGCGCCCCCACAAGTGCCCGATAGCGCCCCAACCGGCCGTCATGACGTTGAAAGAGCTGTCGTTGCCGGCCGTTACCAAAAAACCGTTTGATACAAGCTTCGTTGCGCTTTCGCGTATAGCGTCAAAGGGTATGGTTTTAAATTCGTTCATTGCGTTTTTCTCCTGCGTGCCGCTACCGCCGCAAGCCGTTATTGCAGCAACAGCCACAAAAATAAATAAATTTCTTCTCATCTTTTTTCCCTGTGTGTGAAAACCCATGCTCAACATATCCACTTGTTACGGTGAGCACAAGCATTTTTTTCTTACGAAGCTGCAAAGGTAACAAAAAAATTTGGATTTTCGCTTTAAAGTGCTTACCTTTGCACCCACGTTTTTACATGGTGGATGTAGTTCAGCTGGTTAGAGCATCAGATTGTGGTTCTGAGGGTCGTGGGTTCGAACCCCATCATCCACCCCAACAAAAGTTGGCAAGAGACTTTGCATAACCGCAAGGTCTTTTTTATTATGGTAGCGGAAATTACAGGGCAATGGTAAACTTTCTGAAACACACGCTGAGCAACGGCCTCGCCGTCATTGCGCACCGCGACGACAGCACGCCGATGGTGACCGTCAACATGCTGTACAGGGTGGGGTCGCGCAACGAACACCCCAACCACACGGGATTTGCGCACCTGTTTGAGCACCTCATGTTTGGCGGCTCCGCAAACGCGCCGCAGTACGACATGCACGTGCAGCTTGCCGGTGGCGAATGTAACGCCTTTACCACCGCCGACTTTACCAGCTACTACGTTACGCTGCCCGCGCAGAACATTGAAACCGCGCTCTGGCTGGAGAGCGACAGGCTGCTAAATCCGCTCCTCAACGAGAAAACGCTGCAAATTCAGCAACAGGTGGTGATAGAAGAATTTAACCAGCGCTACCTGAATCAGCCTTACGGCGACGTGAGCCTGCTGCTGCGCCCCTTGGCATACAAGGCGCACCCCTACCAATGGAACACTATCGGCAAGAGCGCCGACCACATTGCCGCCGCAACCCTAAGCGACGTCAAACTTTTTTTCAGCAAATTCTACACTCCCGCCAACGCGATACTTGCTATTGCCGGAAACATTTTGCCGGAGCAGGCATTTTTGCTTGCGCAAAAATGGTTTGGCGACATACGGCACACGGCAGCGCCGCCGGACAGCGTAACGCCCGAGCCGCCTCAAACCGAGCCGCGCTCGCTAAGCGTCCGGCGCAACGTTCCGGCAGCCGCCATCTACAAGGCCTACCACATGCCCCCCCGCCTCCACGCCGACTACCACGCCTGCGACCTGATTTCCGAAATTCTTTCCGGCGGAAAGTCCGCGCGCTTGTACCGTAGGCTTGTGCAGGAAGCGCAGCTGTTCAGCAGCGTAAACGCTTACGTAGGCGGCGACATGGACGCGGGGCTGTTCACCGTATCCGGACACTTGCTGCCGCAAACCGACATGCAACGCGCCAACACCGCCGTAGAGGCGGAGCTGCAACGGCTGTGCAGCGAAAACATTTCGGAGTACGAGCTGGAGAAGGTAAAAAATAAAATGGAAAGCCTGCACGTATTTGCCGAATCAACCGCCATGCAAAAGGCCATTGCGCTTGCCTGCGCCGAAATGATGGGCAACGCCGACCTCATAAATACCGACATAGAAAGCTACCGCCGCGTAACCACAGGCGACGTCCGCCGCGTAGCCGGCAGCATTTTCGGAAGCGAAAACTGCTCAACGCTATTTTACCACAACGACCACGCCTGAACCCAACGCCACCAA
>JAITAP010000070.1 GCA_031284065.1 Prevotellaceae bacterium | reverse complement strand
TGAAGCTGCACCGTATAGGGGGAACTGAACAGGTCCGCCTGTTTCTGCAAGCGCAATTCGGTAACTTTTACCGCCATTGCCGACTGGTCAATCCCTATCCACTGCCGGCCAAGCCTGTCCGCAACGGCAATGGTCGTGCCGCCTCCCATAAACGGGTCAAGAACGACATCGCCTTCGTTGCTGGCGCATTTGATAATCCGTTCCAAAAGGGCTTCGGGTTTCTGGGTGGGATAACCGATACGCTCTTTGGAAGAAGAAGTAAGGACTCCGATTGCCCAAACATCTGTGATGGGCTGCCCATCTGCTAATGCGACATCCAAATAACGGCGTTGCCCCGCATTTCCTCTTTTATCAAAAATATATTCCCTGCCGTTTTCATCAATATGGATTTTCTGTTTTCGTTTTGCGACATATTCTTCCTTTGTCCATGCTTCTGAAAGGGGTATAAAAGTATTTCTATCAGATTTTGAATGATTTTGAATATAGAAAAATTGTATCATGTTTGTTTGGGAAGTGGGACATTTTTTTATGCACCCACCCTTCATAATCCCAAATTATCTCGTTTCTAAAATTATTTCCCCCAAAAATCCGATCCAGAATATCCACCCGAATATAGGCGTTGGCGTGCCAGTCGCAATGCAGGAATATGCTGCCTGTGGGCTTGAGAATACGGTGCATCTGTTCAACCCGTTCTTTCAGCCACGCGATATAATGATCGACGCCGCCGGCCCATCTGTCCTGAAAGCTGCGGACTTCCCCCGCGTCTCCCCAGATAACCTCGTAATCCCGGTTGCTGAAAAACGGCGGGTCAAGGTAAATAAGGTCAACGCTGTCCGCTTCTCTGCTTTTGAGGATTTCGAGATTGTCGCCGAGAATGAGTTTGTTTACTGACATAAGTAATTCTACTATTTTTGCAAATTGTTTTCTAATCTCTTTAGAATAGATTAGGATAATCCATAAGTAACGCCGCTCTTGTCTTCGCTGCTTCCTGCGACGGGGTCGCCTGAAAACAAAAAGCCGAGCACATCATTTCCCTTACCATATTTAGCATACTCGCTACCCTATCGTGTGGTTTGCAATCAGCTCTTTCATCAGCTCGTCAATATCCTTGTCGGCGGCGGAGAGGCGTTTTACCTCTTTGGCGGCAAAGACAATGTTTTCGATTTTTTTCACCTTGGTGGGCGAGCCGGACAAGCCAAACTGCTGCTCGTCGCCACCCACATCGGCAACGCCCCACTCCGTGATGCGCAGGTAATCCTTATCCTTAAGCGCTTGCGCATGGATTTCTTCCGGATGCTCTTGCAGCTCTGTGGCGGTGCGGGCGTGCTTGTACTTCATGAGGCTCTTCGCGTTGCGCGGACGGCACTCCGCCGCCGAGCCATGCACGGTTACCACTACGGGTAGCGTGCTGCTCACCGTCTCCACGCCGTGCTCCAGACGACGCTTTACCACGATTTCTCCGTTGCCGTACGAAAGGATTTCTTCGGCGTAGGTAACTTGCGCCCAGCCCAGCTTTTCGGCTACCTGCGGCCCCACCTGCGCGGTGTCGCCGTCGATGGCTTGCCGTCCGGCGATGACGAGGTCGGGCTTTAGCTTGTTGAGCGCACGCGACAGCGCGTAGGAGGTAGCCAGCGTATCCGCGCCTGCAAACTTGCGGTCGGTGAGCAGCACTCCGCCGTCGGCGCCGCGAAACAGCCCCTCGCGGATAATATCGGCGGCGCGCCCCGGCCCCATGGTGAGAAGATGCACCTCGCTTCCTGCAATTTTGTCTTTCAACCGTAGCGCTTGCTCCAGCGCGTTCAAGTCTTCGGGGTTAAAAATGGCGGGAAGCGCGGCGCGGTTGACCGTCCCGTCTTCCTTCATGGCATTTTTGCCCACGTTGCGCGTGTCGGGCACTTGCTTTGCCAGCACGACTATTTTCAATGGATTTTGCATAAAAATCGTAAATCTAAGGTGTTTGTTATACTTATAAAAAACTTGCCGAGCTATCACTCCGTTCGCCGGCTGCCGGATGCTCGCATTTTTCCCGTTTCATCAATCGTTAGCGGCGATTCGGGAAAATCCAGCGCGGTGAGCCTCCGAATTTCGTTAGCTGCGCGGTGGGCGCTATCCGGCATTACGGGCTTGCCCTCCTTCTGTCGGGCAGAAACTATTTCACCGTCTAAAAATCTCCCCTTGCCGTCCACGTTTAGCTTGATAATCGGCGCCAAGCCGTTTACGCCTTGCAGGTTCATGCGGCTATACGTGCAAAAGTTGCCCATGCTGTAGGCAATGAAGCGTCCGTTGTACAGCTCCACAGCGCGCGGCACGTGAGGCCCGTGCCCCAGCAGAATATCCGCGCCCGCGTCTACCATGCAGTGGGCAAAGCTGTAAACGTTGCCCCTGTTTTCGCCGACAAACATTTCGGTTTGGCGCGTTACGCGGCCCATTGCTGCGCCCTCTGCGCCGCCGTGAAACGATACGATAACCACGTCGCACAAGCTGTCGAGGGCGTGTACTATCTTCGCCGCCGCGCTCAGGTTGTTGAGGCTGCACATGCCCGCGTTAGGCGCAAACGCGCAAAAACCTATCTTTAAGCCTTTGCGCTCAATGGTTGCCGCAGGGCAGGAGAGCATCCCCGCAAAGGCAAGCCCGTGCTGCGACAGCGCTTTCACCGTGCTTGCCTGCCCCTGCCCGCCAAAGTCGCCTGTGTGGTTGTTGGCAATGCTTAGCAAATCGAAGCCCGCCTCAGCTATGCACGCCGCGTAGGACGCGGGCATGGCAAAAGCGTAGCACCATTTGGGGTTGGAGCACGTTTTTACGTTCCTCAAGCTGTCGGTCAACGCGCCCTCCAAGTTGGCAAACGCTACGTCGGCGGCCTGAATATGCGGCTTGACGAATGTCAGCAGAGGCGAGCAGTCGTTGCCGGGCGGCAGGTACTCGGCAGACGGGTACGCTGTTCCCAGCATGACGTCGCCCACCGCCGCCACCGACAGCGTGTCGGCGATACGCGCCGTAGCAGCGTCCGGCGTTACCGCCAGCGTCGCCAGCAAGCCGAATACGTAGCACACTCTGCCAGCCATAGCTCCGCTTACGCTTGCGCCGTGTGCCCTCCAAAGCTCATGGGGATGGGCGGCAGCCCGCCTCCGTCAACTTTGATGACGCCGTGCGCCGTTTCGTACTTCATTACGTTTTCCTGCAACGCGCCCAAAAGACGCTTGGCGTTCTCCGGCGTGAGTATGACCCGGCTCACCACCGGCGCTTTGGGCACTGCCGGCAACATGCACACAAAGTCAAGAATAAATTCCGATGCGGAATGTGTGATGATGGCAAGGTTAGAATAGACGCCGAGCGCCACATCCTCTTTCAGCTCTACGTCCAGCTCGCCGTTCGCTCTGTTCTGTTGTTCCATTATTAATATTTATAAAGATATTGAGGCGTAAAATTACAAAAAAAAGCGTTCTGTGGAAATCAAGAAAGCATTTTTATTGACAGCTGGCTCTATTTTTTGCTGATTTCCAACGGCGCAGCAATTTCCATCAGGGCTTCTACCCAAGCGTTGCTGCTGTTGAGGCATGGCGCAACGTCAAGCGCAGAGCCGCCATGCGATAGAAAAAATTCGCGGCTTTCGTGCGCCAGCTCGTAAATAGTTTCGAGGCAATCTGTGGCCATGCCGGGCGATATAAGCAGCACGCGCTTGCGCCCCTCCTGCGCCAGCCTTGCCAGCACGTCGTTGGTAAAGGGAGCGAGCCACTCGTGCGGCGACATGCACGACTGGTAGGCGGTGCTGTAGCGGTGCGTATCGAGGCGCAGCTGCTCCGCCGCCAGCCGCGAGGTGTACTCGCAGGCGGTTGGGTAGCAGCGCGGCGTGCCCTTGACGCGAGCTACATGGGTCATCGGGAGCGAATGGTAGGAGAAAACAACGTGGTCGTAGCCCGCAACGTCGTACCCGTGCAGCGTATCAACCAGCGCGCGAATGTACATGGGATGCGCGTAAAAGCTTTCCACTACGGATATTTCCGGTATTACCTTCCACGCTCCGATTTTCCGGTAAAATTTTGCCGCAACTGAGCCGCTTGTGGCTTCGGCGTACTGCGGAAACAAAGGTATCAGCGTTATTCTGTCAAAGCCCTCCTGCCCGATTTTGCGCAGCACGCCGGACAGCGAGGGCTGGCTGTGCTGCATGGCGACAAATGCTTTGCAGCCGTGCGGCAGACGCTCGTTGAGCGTTTGCTCCAAGGCGTGCGCGTGGTGCAGCAGCGTAAGGCGGCTGCCTGCAAAGAAATTCCGGTAGCGCTTTGCCGATTTGCCCAGCCGAAAGGGAATAATAACGCCGTTGACCAGTAGCGTTCGCGCCAAAAACGGCAGGCTGACCACCCGCCTGTCGTTCAGGTAGCGAAACAGAAACTTCGCCACCTCGTAGCGTGAAGCATTTTTAGGAGAGCCAACATTTACAAGGAGTATAGCAGATGACATTTTTCTATAGTTACGAATTATGAATGAAAAATTACGGAATGAAATTCGACGTTAGGCTATTTCATTCCCGCTGATTATCAATTCATAATATCAATTTAATGCGCAGCCGGATTACCCGAAAGCTACGCAGATTCGGCAATTCAACGATTTTAATCATTAGGGGAAGTATGGGCAGGTCTTGGCATTTCAGCTTTGCCGCTGCGTCCGGGTACATGGAATAGCTTACCGGCCGTTGAGTATTCAAGGCCTCCGCGCCGGTATTCAGGTTGAGCACAATTCGGGAGCTGTCTATTCGCTCTAACAACATCGCTTTGGTAATTTTTAATTTTCCCGCAAAGATATAAAAACTTTTTCCCCTCTCCAAAACGACTTGCTCGCGCCGGAGAGCGCAGGCTTGAGCATCAGCGGAAAATTCCGTATTCGCGTTCATATTGCTGTACCTTGCTCGCATGGGTTCAAAAACAAATTGAGATACAAAATAATTGATAAAAATCACATCACCTCGGCGCATACAGCGCACGCGCATGGCGCGGCAACCTGCCCCCAAGCACAATACCCCCAAGCTATCTACTCCGTCGGGGGTAGCTTTCTTAGGGGGTATGGGTGCGGCAGGTACGTCAGCGCAGCCCTTGCAGGAGAGGGCTGCCCGATTTGGATTTTTTTTACTTTTTCAACAGCATTGCCGTTCTTACGCGCGCGCCTCGCTGCATTTTCACCATGTACACGCCCGCCGGAAGTCGCTCAATGTTGACGATTGACCTTGCGTAAACGCCAACGAGCGTGCCGGAAAGCGTGTAGATGCTAATTTTTTCGGCGTTCACAACGGTGAGCATGTTTTCGGCGGGGTTTGGGAAAAATCGCGGCACGTTGGCGGCAAGCGTGGATACCCCTGTGGCGTTTTCGCCGTCGCCGGGCTTTGCCACTGTCGTAATGCTAATGGCTACGGCGGCTGTAATGTTTTGCAGGGTGTCTCGGTAAAGTCCCGCGTAGTCCGGTTCGCAGATGCGCGTGCTCACGCCGTTTACCTTGAGCACGGGCAGGTAGCCCTCCGCTACCCTGAAGGCAAAGGGGTAGCTGCCTCCGTAGTCGATTTTTGTTGTCCCAACGCCGGTGCCAAGCTGCAAGACTACGTTGTTATCCCTCGTCAGGGTTACGTCCAGCTTCTGTATGCGGGCGGATATGCGCACCGCCATGTTGTCGGCAACGCGGCTGAGCGTTACGGCGTACACGCCGCTTTCGCCGGCTGCGGGCGCAGGTCGCTCCACGCCGTTAACCGTTACTTCGGGGCTGTAGCCCGCGCTGAGCGTGAAGCGCAGCACGCAGCTATCGCCCCACGTTACCGTGTCGCACGCGGAGGTTTGCAGCGTTACGTGGCTTCCCGCGTCAACGCACACAGCAAATTTTTTGGGAGACGCCGTAATGGTAATGACGGTATCGGCGGTTATGGCGCCTGTGGCGAGGGTGTACACTCCGCTCGCGTCGGCTGCGCCAAGCCGACAGGGAACGCCGCCAATCGCTACTTTCGGCGCCCCGTAGCCCGGAGCGTTGGGGGAAATGCCGAGCGTAAGGGCGCTGCCGTCCGCCACCTCGTAGAGCGAGTCGCCTTTGCCGACGGCGCTTGCCGAAACAATGTCCACAACGGCGGGCTTCACCACCTTTACCGTGCGGGGGTAACCGGTTGCCACTTTTACGCTCAAATCTTTGGTTACGGACGCTATGCGCACCGTATAGGCGCGTGCTGCGGCGTTGTAGGTACACGCTGCGGGGGCATTGTTTACCGTTACGGAAACGGCTACCCCTTCCGCAGGGGCTCTAAAGGTAAGTTCAAACGGGCTGCCGTAATCCACCAGCGTGTCCGCGCCGCTTACCGAAAAGGCAGAGGTGACGGCAAGGCCGGTAATGCCCGGCGCGGCGGTTACCTCGACTTTTGACCGGCGGTATGTTCCCGGAAGCAGCTTGAGCTCTCCAATGCAGGCTTTGAGCGGCTTGCCTCCCGCTTCGGATTTTACGCGCAGCCCTACGCTCGCAATAACGTCGGCTTCGCTAAAGTCTTGCAGGGGAATATTGACCTCGTTCCACCCCGCAAGGGCAGCGCTACCCAGAGGATACTCTTTGGGCGCAGCGGCGCCTTTCTTTTTCAGGAGCAGGTAGAGGTTGGTTGCATCGCCCGCCGCGCCGCCGTCCAGCTTGTAAACCAAGTATGCGCTGGGGTATATGGCGTTGAGCTTAGGCCCGCTAAAGTCAGGGCGAAGGACGGCGGCAGCTTCGGTTGCTCCGGCATTTTCGGCATTTCCGGCAACGAGGATACAGAAGTCTGCGGTGTACCCTCCTGCGGCCATGCCGCACGCGCCGGGGTGCGTAACCCACGCGTCGGCGTAGCGTATCCTCATTCGGGTTACGCCGGCAGCGGCGTTGCCGGGAACTTTGACGGGAAATTTCAGGTGGCATACGGCTATGTCGCCTGCGTTTTCCTTTCCGCCGGAGTGCAGCATCTCCGTATCCGGGTCAAACTCACCGTCGCGGTTCCAGTCGGCGTACACGCGGTACTTGTTCCACTGCATACTGTTGGTTACGCCGCCCGCGCTGTAGATAGCGTCCGCCGCAAAGGTAAAAGTTTGCCCGGGCTTAACCTTAATGGTGTCGCTCAGAAACGCGGCGTAGCCCTCCAGCCCCTGAGTAGCGGGCGGCGTTCCGTGCACGTTGATGTTTGCATCCGCCCCTGCGGTGTAGGCAGAGTCGAAGTAGCGCGACAGGTGGGCTGTTGGCGCCTGCCCCAAGTCGTTCACCGCCTCGCAGTAAGCTCCGCCGCCGGCGCACGGCACGGCGGCAGCGGCGGGGTTTCGGGTAACGGTTGCCCACGCTACGTCGGAGGTGGCGGCGAGGTCCCGCGCCACAGCCCGCACGCCAACCTCAAAGGTTTTGCTCGTATCGTTCTCCCACTCGTACCCGGGCAGGTAGTGCGCCCACGAGGCAGTGTGCGCCACCAGCTTTGGCTCTTTGCCCTGCTCTCTGAGCCATACCTCAAAGTGGTCAACGTTCACTTCGTCGTTGTACACCAGCCGGGTTTTGTCTGTAGCGCTCATGCTCCACGTCATTTTCACGTCCGTCAGCGAGGCGCACTCGCTTGCGGCCTCCGCCGTAAACTCCATTGGCGTATCGGGCTTGGCGGAGTAAGCGTCGTTTTTCTTTGTGCGCAATTCGGTGCGGTAAAGGGTAATGTCGGTAGCGACGGGCGTAGCCTTGCCCTCAATCAGCAGCGCAGAGCCGCCTTTCCACGCATCGTCGTGCGAAAAGCGAACATTCACGCTTGCGGCGGCGCTTCCGGACGTGTCGGTAATGAGCCAGCGGTACGTGGGCGTCATATCCTGCGCGGAGAGGTTGTACCAGCTGCCAAGCGTTTTTACGCCCCTGTCGTAGTAGGCAAGCCCGTTGCCGAGGTTAAAGTTGGTGGCAAACGGCAGGTCTCCCTGCACGGCGGATCGCTCGGCGACATGCTTGGCTATCCCGTGAAAATTTTTCAGGTATGCGTCGTCGTCAACGCCACCTGCGCCGGCAACAGCATTCGCCTGTGCGTCCTGCGGATTTTGGGTTTTTCCGGAAAAAAACCACTCCAGCCGGTCTTGGTAGCTCTTTTGCACGCCCTTCAGGTCTAACCCGGAGCGGTGCTGAAAAAAGCGATTCAGCTTGTGCTCTCCCCACAGCCCAATGCTCACCTCCTTTTGCCTGTCCAGCGCGGAAAAGTAGCTTGCGTAAAACTTTACCAGCCACATTCCGGCGTACACATCCAGCGCGCCGCCGGGAGCGTTCAGGCCGTTGGCGGTCGCAACGGTTTTGCTCAGGTTGGATTCGCCCCAGCCGTAGTCCAGCATAAAAGCATCCGCAACAAACTTCCCGTTGCCGTAGAACCACCGGTCATTGGAGTCGTCTAACTGCGTGCGGGAGCCGTGAGAGGCGCCGGCGTTGTCCACCGAGTTGTACCAGCCTATGTGGAAAGTGTTGAAGCCGCGCTCCCGAGCAAGGCGATAAAGCTCGCTGTGGAGCGCCCTCATGTCGTTGGAGGCGGCTTTAAAAAAGCACTCCGAGTTGTAGTTAATCCCGTCCATGCCGAAGTACTGTAGAATGTTTACTATAGGCTCGGCGTAGATAAAGTTGCCCTGAGCGTCTTTTTTGGTCATCAGCTCAATTTTGTAGGCGTTTCCGTCCTGCGCCTTCGTTTTTCCGGCCGCGTACGACCAATCCCACGCAAAGAACCATGAGCTAAGTACCGCCGTGCCGTGCTTGTGCGCGGCGTCAACGTACGCCGCAGGCGCGGTGAACCATGGGTTGCTCCAGTTGCCGTGCACCTTTACGTAAGGCCACATGCTGAACACATCTTCGTCGAAGTTGCCGCTTGGCAAGCCCGTCAGGAGGTCGTTGCCGCCTATGGGCAGGTTGGCAAACACCGAGCGGCGCGGGTCGATGGTAGTGTCCAGCTGCGTAGCCTTATCAACAATCACCGAGCGGGGGCGCACGTGCGAACGCCTAAACTCAAGGTCTTTGAGCCTCGACAAGTCGGTTGGCGTTCCGTCTTTAAACCACATCAGGAGAGAATCCATATCCTGATTTTTCCAGTCAACGTAAGGTTGGCGTTGCGCATACAGCGGCTGTAGCGTAAACAGCAAGCCAAGCAGCGTGAAAAATAATCGCTTCATAGTAGTAAATAATGTTTTAATGAATAATGAATAATGAATAATAAATAATGGGTCATTGCTGGCGACCAATATTCCAAACTCTCCAAACTCTCAAACTCTCCAAACTTCCAAACTCTCAAACTTCTCAAACTCTCCAAAACTCTCAAACTCTCCAAAACTTCCAAAACTCCAAAACTCTCAAACTTCCAAAACTCTCAATTACTCAAAAAGCAACACATCTGCAATTGCCCAGTAGTAGCAGCCATCGCTTGCCGGGGTTGCGCCTTCGGCGGAGAACATCATTTGCAGCTCCGTACCCGTTGCCCCGTTGGGGTAGGAGGCTACGCCGAGCGTTGCGTCGCCTGCGACGTCCCACTCCTCAAAGCCCTGCGGCTGCGTGAGGTCAACAATCCATTCGTTGTCGTTCGGGTTGGAGGTAAAGGTGTGCTTGCCCAGCTTTATGCACTTCTTGGCGTTGTTGTCCCAAAATTCCAGGTACATGGTACCGCTCTGAAAAATTTTCCGCCCTTTTTCGTCCGTGTAGAAGCCGCGCGTTACGATTATTTCCTTCAACGTTACGGAGGCGTCGAGGTTAGCAGCCCACACGCCCCAGTTGGTCTCCTTTTTTTGCACCTTGTCCGCGCCGCCCATTACCCAGTCGGGGCGAGGGTAGTTGTCGTTGTAGTCGCCGGGCATCAGCTCCTTGCCGTACACGCCCATCAGGAAGCGGGCGTTGGGGTAGCGGGTGCGGGCAAACGTCCGGTTTAGCCTGTACACCCACGCGGTGGCAACGTTTCCATCCCAAACCCTGCACGACACGTAGCGCGAGTCCTCCTCCCTGTTCCCGTTGGTAAGAATGTTGCAGAGGTTCCAATCGCACGAGTGTCCGGGAAACTCTTTCGCCGCCGTAACCCTGATGCTGTCCGCCCTTTCCGACCCGTCGGCCGCCGTAGCCCGGATAAAGGCGTAGCCCTGCGCGCTTTTTACGGTTACCATGCCCGAATTTTCGTCAACCGTCGCCACCTTCGCGTTGGACGAGGTAAAGCGCAACGCTTTGTTCGCGCCGCCTGTTACCGTAAAGTAGCGGCTCGCGTCCTTAGGATTCTCCAGCTCAAACTTCTGGAAGTGGATAGTTTTTACCCCGCTCACATCGCCTTTTACCGCCGTAACCCAGTCGGGGCGGGGGGTAATCTTCACGTTAAAGGGCTGCACCTTGAGCGTATCGGCGCCGTTCAGCGCCAGCACCTCTATGGCGCCCGTGCCGTCCAGCAGGGCCTGAAATATGCCTTTGCCGGAAAAGGAGAAGTAGCGGTTGCTCTTTTCCCTGAACTTTACGCTATACGCCGGGTTTTCCGGCTCAATTTTCACGTCGCTCTTTGCCAAAATAAACCCCTCGCTGGCCGTCACGCGGAACGTATCGTTCACGTAGCTTGCGTGGGCAACGGTAATCAGCATCCCCACCACGTTGACGGGAATGATTTTCGAGGCGAGCATTTTGCCGTCGCCCGTCAGCGCCCTGACGGTAATTTCGCCTGCGTTGCTGCCCTCCTTAATGCCGGTGAGCGTCCCGCCGGACGTGAAGGTGAAGTAGCCGTTTGCCTCCGGCACAAGCTCCAGCCGGTAGGCCTGCTTCGGCTCAAGGCTCACCTCCACGTTGCTTGAGTCAAAGGTAACGGGCGAGCCAAGTATCACGTTAAGCGCACCGTTGGCGTACTTGGGGTGATTGATGGCGAGGGTTACGGTTGTCTTCGTGCTTTTTGTGTTTTCCGGCTCTCTGCCGTCGCCGCCGCACGAAGCGAAGCCGAGCGAAAGCGGCAAGGCAACAGCCAGCGTTGAAAGTGTTCTCATGCTAAATCCATTAAAAAGAATAAATAGTTGACCCGTTGGTCGAAAATAGAGCGTCCATACATGCCGGCAACGAGCAGAAGAATCGTCGCCATATAGCCGGCCGTTGAGCCAGCTCGCCGCACGCGCCCCCATAGTTTATAAAATAATTAATTATTATATGCCTAATGTACGGAGGCAATAAAAAGTAAAAATGCGCAATATACAATGTAAAACGCCGCATAATTAATAATATTTCATTTTACCTTCTGCCCTGCTATTCCGATTAAATTAAAATAACAATAAAGTTTGGGGGGGGAGAATACGTGAGGGAGGACGTGGGGGAGAATACGTGTGGGAGGACGTGGGAGAGGGACGTGAGGGAGGGGACGCGGGAGAGAATACGTGTGGGAGAATACGTGTGGGAAAGGGGGGCGGCGGCGTGGGGGCGGCTCACAAACCGCCCCCACGTGGGAGGTTAGGTTAACCTGTCGTGGTAAATATCTTGCAGCTTTTTCTTGAAAATGCTTTTTGCCGTACTTATATCGTTGAAGGTGAGGTCGGTGTTTTCCAGCATTTTGCCGTCTATTTTTGAGGAAATAACGTTTTCTACCAAGCTGCTGATGGATTCCGGGGTAAACTTTGCGAGGGTTCGCGAAGCCGCCTCTACAGCGTCAGCCATCATGAGCACGCCCTGCTCTTTGGTGGTTGGGTTGGGACCCGGGTAGTGAAAGGCGGAGAAATCGGCAGCGTCCGGGTATTTTTCCTTGTACGCGCGGTAAAAGTACCCCACCACCGAAGTGCCGTGGTGCGTGCGGATGAAGCGTACAATAATTTCGGGCAGCCGGTTTTTGCGGGCAATCGCTACGCCGTCGGCTACGTGGTGCACAATGATGCGCGCGCTCTCCTCCGGGTCAAGGCGGCGGTGGGGCGAAAATGCCGCCACCTGATTTTCGATAAAGTACGTGGGGTTGTTCATCTTTCCTATGTCGTGGTAGAGCGCCCCGGCCCGCACGAGCAGAGGATTTCCGCCAATTTGCCGCACAACGCTTTCGGCCAAGTTTGCCACCTGCATGCTATGCTGAAAGGTTGCCGGCGCCGCTTCGGCCAACATGCGCAGCAGGGTGTTGTTGGTATCCGAAATTTCCATGAGCGTGCTGTCGGAGGTAAACCCGAAAATTTTTTCAAAAACGTACACCAGCTGCTGCATTGCTATCACCAGCGCCGCGTTGACGGCAAACCAAAGGTAAATGCGCCACTCGGCCATCAGGCTGCCATCCTTGATGAGCGTTAGCGTGATGTAGATAGCGCAGTAGAGGGCAAAGATGATGGCCGCCGTGCGGTAGAGGCGGCTGCGGCGGTACACGTCTTTGCTGCCGTACGTAGCGCCAAAGCCCACAAAGCTGGTGACGAGGCAAAACTCAAAGCTGTTGGGCAGAATAAACGCCGCCAGCATGGTGGCGGCAAAGTGGGTAATCAGCGCCAGCTTGGCGTCGAAAAAGGCGCAGATGAAAATCGGCACAACGGCAAAGGGAATAATGTAAATGCTGGCGATACCTGTCCGGCTAATCCACAGCGTGAGGAGGAAAAACGAGCACACCAGCAGCATGAGGAAGCAATTTTTTTTGAAGCTGATGGATTTTTTTTCGCCCAGCAAAAAGATGTAGAGGTAGATAGTCGCCATAAAGAAGAGGGTGAGCATGAGCTGCCCCGCCAGTAGCAGCCACGTGTTGCCGGCGTAGCCTATCCGCTGTTCGTACTCGTACCGGAACGACGAAAGCATGCTGAACGTGTTGGTGTTCACCACCTCCCCCTGCGCCACAATTTGCTGCCCGGCGTTCACCATTCCCTGCGTAGGCGATATGGCCGCCATGCGCTGTTCGAGCGCCTGCGCCGTTACCCGCTCGTTAAACCGGAGGTTGGGCTTGAGAAAGCTTTGCACGTCGAGCTTTCTGTAAAATGTTTGCTCCGCAGAGCCTTCGTTCCACATTGCTTGCAGGTGGTTGGAGAGGTAGAGGTAGGCGCTCTGCGGCGTAAAGCACTCCTCGCGCGGGTAGTCCGCAGCCACATGCCCGGAGAGCGCCACCAGCGTTGCCCCGGGAGCGCTGAGGTAGCCCTCGGCAAGCGAGTTGGGCTCTCGTATTCCCTTGCCGTAAATAAACTTTAGGCGCCCCTGTATTGCCGGCAGGATTTTGTTGACGAGGTTAGCGTAGTTGTGCTGCGAAAGCCCGCCGTGGTCGGGGCTGTTGTAGGCGGTGCGCAGCGACGCGCGGAATGTGGTCGCCAAATCCGACCGCTGCACGTAGTACACGCTGCTGTCGCGGTCGTAGTAGGGCGTAACGGAGTTGAGCGCCTGCCGCTTTTCGTTTGCCAACTCCGTTTCGGTTTTGTAAATGGGGAAATCAAACGGCGCGTACAGCGTTTTGTGCTGCCACATTTTCCCTTTCTGAAATTCGTACTGAAACTTCCCCTCGCGCGGCAAAAGAATCACAATGAGCAGCGTTGCCGCAATGAACGGAATAAGGCGCTGATGTTTTTTAAAAAATGCCATGTTGTATAGTGATTTATGAATTATGTTGATTTCGTCCGGTCAAAGGTACGTGTTTATATTTTCATAGGCGTTGCCCAATGTCATCAAATTAAGCCTAAATGTTGCCGCGCGAGGGGCGATGCCGCGCCCGGTAGAAAATATCGTCTCCCTACCGAAACCTACATTCCGTAGGAATGTCTCCTGAGCGTTTGTGGGCGCATTCCTAACGGAATGTGTGGCGCACGGGGGCATTTGCCTCTTCTTGATTAACCGTAGGCTTTAGCCTACGGCTATGGCTACAGACATCGCCCTAAGTCCCGCAAGGACGACACTTGATTAACCGTAGGCTTTAGCCTACGGCTATGGCTACAGACACCGTCTTAAGTCCCGCAGGGACGACACTTGATTAACCGTAGGCTTTAGCCTACGGCTATGGCTACAGACATCGTCTTAAGTCCCGCAGGGACGACACTTTATTAACCGTAGGCTTTAGCCTACGGCTATGGCTACAGACATCG
The DNA here is from genome assembly GCA_031284065.1 of Prevotellaceae bacterium. Taxonomy (GTDB): domain Bacteria; phylum Bacteroidota; class Bacteroidia; order Bacteroidales; family UBA932; genus JAITMY01. The sequence continues at coordinate 52 of JAITAP010000070.1, read as the reverse complement.
CCCTAAGTCCCGCAGGGACGACACTTTGGAGGCGACAGCAAGTGTCGTCCCT
>JAITAP010000006.1 GCA_031284065.1 Prevotellaceae bacterium | reverse complement strand
TGCTGTTGCTCCAGCAGGTGGATTTTTGCGGCAATATCGTCGGGGGCGTCGTCGGGGCAGACGGGGCAGGTAGCCTGAAAAATAACGTCGCCCTTGTCGTACTCGGCGTTTACGTAGTGGATGGTGATGCCCGTTTCGCGCTCTCCCGCCGCCTTTACGGCGCGGTGCACGTTCATGCCGTACATTCCCTTGCCGCCGTACTTGGGCAGCAGCGCGGGGTGAATATTCACGATTCTGCGCCGAAACGCGGCCACCATATTTTCCGGCATTAGCCACAGGAAGCCGGCGAGCACAATCAGGTCGATTTTTTGCTGCCGCAGCTCCTGCAAAATGACGTCGGAGCCGTACAGCTCATTTCGGCCGAAAATTCGCGAAAAAACCCCCAAATTAGCCGCTCTGGTGATAGCGTAAGCATCTGGGTTATTGGACAAAAGTACCTTTACGCGGGCATTGCTTTGCCCTGCGTGGTTGAAGTACCGGATGAGGTTCTCGGCGTTGGTGCCGGAGCCCGATGCGAATATGGCTATGTTGTTCATCATTAGTGTTTTTGGCATTTTTAGCTGATAAAAAGTTGCTCAAAAGTATAAAAACTATGGAATAAGTTTATACTTTTGTACCGACTTTTTTTTTAAGGTCGCCATTTTGGTACCTATAGCAATTCGTATTTTTAATTTTAAATTACTAACTAAAATCGAGAATTATGGCAGATGTAGCAGCAAAAGTGAAAGCGATTATTGTTGACAAGCTTGGCGTTGATGAGGCAGAGGTAACACCTACCGCAACCTTTACCAATGACCTTGGCGCAGATTCGCTGGATACGGTAGAACTCATTATGGAGTTTGAAAAAGAGTTTGGTGTTTCCATCCCCGATGAGGATACCGAAAAAATCGTCAACGTTGGCGACGCCGTTTCATACATTGAAAGGGCAAGCAGCAAGTAGTAGAGCGTTTCGAGATTGTTTTTTTGCAAACCAAATTTTTTGAGAAGTGATGGAGTTAAAAAGAGTCGTTGTAACAGGAATGGGTACTATCAACCCTTTGGGTAAAACAGTTGGCGAATTTTTCGACAATCTGCTGAAAGGAGTGAGCGGAGCTGCGCCTATTACGCGTTTCGACGCCTCAAACTTTAAAACAAAATTTGCCTGCGAAGTAAAAAACTTTGATGTTGCACAGCATACCGACGCCATAGAACGAAAAGAGGCTCGCAAGTTAGACCCGTACACGCAATTTGCAATGATTGCCGCCTGCGAAGTTATCAAGTCGTCGGGGATGGATTTATCGGTAGTTGACCACGATGAGGTTGGCGTTGTGTGGGCTTCGGGGATAGGGGGTATTCGCACTTTCTTTGAGGAGGTAAGAGACTTTGCCAAAGGCGATGGCACCCCCCGTTTCAATCCGTTTTTTGTGCCGAAAATGATTGCAGATATTGCCGCAGGGCAAATATCCATGAAGTATGGGCTTCGCGGCCCAAACTACGCCACAGTGTCGGCTTGCGCCTCATCAAATCACGCCATGATAGACGCATTTAACCTCATTCGCTTGGGAAAAGCGAAGGCAATTATTGCCGGAGGCTCGGAGGCGCCTATCAACGAGGCTGCCATGGGCGGGTTCAACTCTGCGCAAGCGCTCTCAACCAACAACGACAACTACGCCACCGCTTCCCGTCCATTCGACAAAACCCGCGATGGGTTTGTAATGGGCGAGGGAGGCGCAGGGCTTATGCTGGAGGAGTATGAACACGCAAAAGCGCGTGGAGCAAAAATTTACGCGGAAATAGTAGGCGGCGGCATGACTGCCGACGCTTACCACCTTACCGCATCTCACCCCGAAGGCTTGGGCGCTGCCAACGCAATGAAGCGAGCGCTCGACGAAGCAGGCCTAAAGCCCGAAGAGGTGGACTACATTAACGTGCACGGCACCTCTACGCCGGTGGGCGATATTGCAGAGATAAGGGCTGTAGAAAAAGTGTTTGGCGACCATGCCTACAAGCTCAACATCAGCTCCACCAAATCGATGACGGGACACCTGCTGGGCGCAACCGGCGCAGTAGAAGCGCTGGCGTGCATTTGCGCCATACAAAGGGGGATAATACCTCCTACCATTAATAATCAGAATTTAGATCCGGCGTTTGACCCTCGCCTGAACCTGACGTTGAACGTGGCGCAAAAGCGCGACGTGAAGGTTGCCCTGAGCAACACGTTCGGCTTCGGAGGGCACAATGCGTCGGTAATTTTTAAGCGTATTTAGTCAATCAATATTTTGTTTTCTCACCTGTTTCAACACGCAAAAAAGTACCTTTCCCGCTCCCCGAAGAGCGAGGACGAGTTGTTTTGCACGTCTCTAAAAAATGTGCTGGGCTACGCCCCAAAGCAGCTTGAGCTGTACCGCCAAGCGTTTACGCACAGCTCCGTCCGCAACGTGCATCAGCATCCCCACAGGCGCTACTACGTCAAGCCAACGGAGCATAACGAGCGTCTGGAGTTTCTGGGCGACGCCGTGCTCGAAATTATCGTTTCGGAGTACCTCTACAACAAGTTTTCCAACAAGCGCGAAGGCTTTTTGACGCAGGTGCGCTCAAAAATCGTGGGGCGCGAGGCGCTGGAAAAGTTGGCGCAGCAGCTGGAATTGGCGCGGTTTGTAAAGGCAAAGCTGCGCAACTCTTCGGCAAAAAATATTTTGGGCAACTCGCTGGAGGCGCTGATGGGAGCCGTATATCTGGATAAAGGCTACGCACGCGCACGGGAAGTATTTATCAACCGCATGTTGCTACCCTACGTAAACATTGACGATTTGGTCAAGCGGGAGTTCGACTTCAAGAGTCGCCTGCTGGAGGTGGTGCAGAAGCGAGGCAAGCTTGCCGTGTTTGAAACCGTAAGCCAGCCAAGCAAAGACAAGTCTCACATGCTGTTCACCTGCACGCTCCGGATTGACGGCGAGGTTGCGGGCGAGGGCAACGGCATGTCGAAAAAAGAGGCCGAGCAACGCGCCGCCGAAAAAGCGTACGCGGCGTTCTCCGCAAAGCGCTCATAGCCATGCTCACAACGCCTGTTCAAATACGGTTTAGCGACGTTGACAGCTTTGGGCACGTGAACAACTCCGTGTACTGGAGCTACTTTGACGTGGGGCGCATGGACTACCTGCACCGGCTGTTTGCGGACGACTTTGAGCTGCACGACGAAACGGTGATACTTGTGCACGCGGAGGCCGACTACAAGGAGCAAACCCGCCTGAAAGACGCCATTGCCGTGCGCACCGGCGTAACGGGTATTGGCGAACGAAGCATCAAAATGCGGCAGGAAATTGTCAATGCGGAAACGGGAAACGTGCACGCAAGCAGCTACTCCGTTCTGTCGGGCTTTAGCAAGGCAATGCAAAAATCAATCCCGATAAAGCAGGAGTGGAGAAGCAAAATAGAAGCGTTTGAGAAAATGTAAGCCCGCCACCCATGAAAAAAGTAGCGCTATTTTACCTTGTTTGTCCGGCTGTTTTTTGGCTGTTGCCAAATTCCCCCGCTACCGCTCAAGCAGCGGACACGGTTTACAATCAGGTGGACGGCAACAACCAGAAGCAAGGGTACTGGCAAAAAAGATACCCCAACGGTCAGGTGGCCTACCGCGCTTTTTTTGTTGACGACAAGCCGCGCGGCCTGCTGGTGCGCTACCACGAGAATGGAAAAAAAATGGCGCTTATTGACTACTTTGACGACGGGCAAACTTCATTGGCGCAACTTTTTGCCGCCAACGGCACGCTGGTTGCAAAGGGACGCTACCTGAACGAAAGGAAAAAGCACGGGCTGTGGGAGTACTACAAGGACGGCAGGCTAACAATGAGCGAAAACTACAGCAATGGGCAGCCGGACGGACTTTCGGCGCTCTACTACCCGAGCGGGAAAGTTTTTGAGCGCAAACGCTTCCAAAACGGCAGGCAGGAGGGGCTCCACGAGCAGCTGGACGAGCAGGGCAACCCTGTTTTTGAGGCAATGTTTTCCAGAGGGCTGCGAAACGGAAGCGTGCGCTACTACTACACCACAAAACAACTACGCATTGAGGGCGCCTACACCGACAACGTGCGCACCGGCGAGTGGACTTTTTACGCACCCGACGGAGCGGTGGAACGAAAAACCACATACGTGCAGGGCGTGCCGGCGGACAAAGACGCTATTGACAAGGAAAATTCCGACCTGCTCAAGAGCATGGAGGCCAACAAAGGACAGTTTGTTGAGCCGGAAGAGATGATTGAAGAGTAAAACGCAGCAAACAAAATTCTCCCATCCGTTGAAACCTTCCCCAATATCCCTAAAAGAGCTTCAGCAAATCGTCAAGCAAGCCATAGACGCTCTGCCCGCTACCTACTGGGTAACGGCAGAGATTAACGAGCTGCGCGAATCGACGGCGGGGCACTGTTTTCTGGAGCTGGTGCAGAAAGGCGCCGACAGCGAGCAACTTGAGGCAAAGGTTAGCGCAAACATTTGGGCTAACGTTTACCGGATGCTCAAAGACTACTTTATTTCCGAAACGGGCATGGAGCTGGGCAAGGGGATGAAAGTGCTGGTGCGCGTGGCGGTGCAGTACCACGAGCTGTACGGGCTGCGGCTGAATATTCTGGACGTTGACGCGGCGTACACGGTAGGCGAAGTGGCGTTGCTGCGCAAAAACACCATAGAGCAGCTCCGCGCCGACGGCGTGTTCGACATGAACCGTGCGCTGGAGCTGCCACTCCTGCCGCGAAGCATCGCCATCATCTCCTCCGAAAGCGCCGCCGGGTACGGCGACTTTATGCAGCAGCTGCACCACAACGGCTACGGCTACACGTTTCGCACCGCGCTCTTTCAGGCCGCCGTGCAGGGCAGAGACGCCGAGCCGTCCATCATCAACGCGCTGGAGCAAGTTTACGGGAGAGCCTCCGAATTTGACGTGGTGGCCATACTGCGCGGCGGCGGGTCGCAGAGCGACCTGTCGTGCTTCGACAGCTACGTGCTGGCAAGCAACGTGGCGCAATTTCCGCTGCCCGTCATCACCGGAATCGGGCACGACCGCGACGTGAGCGTGGTGGATATGGTGGCGCACGCCAACCTGAAAACCCCTACGGCCGCCGCCGAATTTCTGATAGGAAAAATGGAAGAGCAAGACGCACGAGTGGAACGCTTGCGGGAAGCCCTGTCCGAAAAATGGAACGATATCCTGACGGAATGTCGGCACAGCTTGCTGCGCCTTCATGAAAACCTGAACTCCCACGCGCAGCACAACTTGCAGCAAGAAAAAAAGCGGGTTGCCTACTACCTGCCGCAACGCTTGTCGCAGGCAGCCATCCAGAGCATTGCCCACAAGCGTCTGACGCTCGACAGGCTCGAGAGTGAGCTGAAATTGGCAAATCCGGCCACCATTTTGCGGCGAGGGTACTCCATAACGCTCATAAACGGAACGCTGCTAAAAAGCGCAAAAACCGCAAAAAAAGGCGACCGCATTGAAACCATCCTCCACGACGGAAAAATAGCCTCCTGC
>JAITAP010000224.1 GCA_031284065.1 Prevotellaceae bacterium | reverse complement strand
TCTTCTTCCTCTTTCGTCGGGCGGCAGCTCCTTAGCGAATAGCACAACTTTCCAAACTCCGAAACAGGCTGGTATTCCTTGCTTGTTTCCGGTTCTTTTTCTACTTTTTTCGCTCCCTTTGGCGTAATCACCAGCTGCACTTCCTTGTTGTACAAGTCCGGCATGTTGGGAAGCAAGATTGTTCCGTTTTCCGAAACCCGGGCGTCAATTCGATACGTTTGCATAGCATTAAAACTTTTTTAGTCATACATTAGCCAAAGCAAAGGTAACGCTTTTTTTCAAAAGCGCAAGCGTGTAAACAGCATGTCAAAGAGCGTCATGCAACAATTTCCCTACCTGAACATCCCGGCATACCCTATACCCAGCGACACTGTCGGCTCGTTGTTGTAGGGCGCTACCAGCTTGCCAAAGCTGTACTCGGCCTTAATAACCACCTCTTTCAGGGGGAAGTAGTTCAGCCCCGCGCTGATAATGGTTCGTGCGCACCATGCTTTGTCTGCAATGCCTTCGGCGGTTTTGAGCATCGAATCGTAGTAGCCGTAATGACCGTACACGTACAGCTTGTCGCCCTTGTAGCGGCGACCGCCAAAGAGCGACAGCACGTCGTAGCCGGCCTCCACGTACGCGCCCAGCGCGTCGGAGGCAACCTCTGTGCGCGGCGACGGGCTTGCCGAGGGCATCCGCTTGTTGACCATCGAAATGTCGTACGAGCCGCCCAAGCGCCCGTACACCGCGTTGACGCGAGCCAGCACGTTGTGGGCGTTATACGCCGCGTCGAAAGAGCCAATGCTCACAATACCCTTCACGTTGCGGTTCTTGTAGCGTTCGGATTTCAGGCTGTTTGCCGCGCTATAGCCGTAGTAGGCGCTCAACCCCCACCGCAAGCCTTTTACGGAGTAGTTGTCGAGGCGAAATGCGCCGGCGTAGGCAGAGGCTATCTTAAACTCGTAGGGAGAGGTCGCGCCGCCGGAAACCCAGCCCGCGTTGCTGAACCGCTCCGCGTCGAGCCCGGCAATGAATTGCGCTTCGTAGCGCCACGCGCCCGCCTGACCCCACAGGCTAATGCCCGTTTCGTGCCACGTGCAGGGCAGTATGCTCGTTTCCTCTGCGGGGCGAAGCGTCGTAAAAAACTCCGTCGGCATGTGGCGCAGGTTGGTAATGCCAATGGGAACAATAATATGCCCCATGCGCAGGTTGGCGTACGGGGAAAAATGCTTCTCTATCCAAAATTGCTCTATGGCAACCTCTCCGCCCTTTTCTATTTCGGTTTCGTACTCGCCTGCCTCAGAGTTCTCTATTTCGTAGGTAACGCCGCTGCCGCCGTGCTCGTACTCAAGCTCCGCCGACATTTTCCATCCGCGACCAAAGTCGTAGCTCATGTAGAGTACCACGTGGGGCAGGTCAAAGCGTCCGTGCGAAGCGTTGGCGTAGCTTTGCGGGTAGTAGTAGCGGGCAGCGTTGTCGCTGTAAAACATGCGCTGCATCACCGCCTCGCCGTATCCGCCTACCTGAAAGCGCGGAGCTTGAGCGGCTACAGGGCTATCCTCCGCCTCACTCTGCGCAAGGGCGGTAAAGGAGCAACATACGCCGTACAGAAGAATCAAGCTTCCTACCCCCCAGCGACGAAACAATTGTAACGTAAAGCAACCCAACGTTTGAGCCATACCAATCAACATTGCCATTTATTATGTGTAACTTTTAAATTTTTCAACGGTGCAAAGGTATGGGGACTTTGACAAATGCACAATCCTAATATGTTGGTATATCTGTCGGCTTTGGCGTCAATTTCATACCAACTTATGATGAGAATGTTGCCTGCGGGTGTATTTTTTGCTTAAATGCAAAAAGAAATGCATGGCGATAAAAATTTTACGCAATCCCTTGGGTTTGCACTTTGAAAAAAGCGGCACGGGCGGCAGCTGCCCGAAAGGCAGGATTTCGGCATTGGGCGAGTTCCGCTATTGGCGTGGCTTAAAAAGCCACCATACAATATTTTCTTGCCACAAAAGCATCTCGCTAAAAAATATCGGCTATTTTTGTATTTTTGTACCCCTCTATGGAACACAAACAAGCGCTTTTAGGCAAAACATTGGCCGGCTTGGGGCAGGTTGCGGCCGATTTGTCAATGCCCAAGTTTGCAGCCGGGCAAATGGCAGATTGGCTTTACAAGAAGCGTGCTGCCGATATTGGCGGCATGAGCAACCTGTCGGCAAAATGCCGCGCCATGCTTGCCGAGCAGTACAGCATTGGCTTGCGCCCGTCCTCCGCCGTGCAGGAATCGAAAGACGGCACAAAAAAGTACCTGTTTGGCGTTGGCGGCGAAAAGGGTGCGTACGTCGAGTCGGTACTTATCCCCGAAGCCGGACGCGCCACGCTGTGCCTGTCGTCGCAAGCCGGATGCCCAATGGGCTGCAAGTTCTGCATGACGGCGCGTATGGGCCTGCGCCACAACTTGACCTCCGGCGAAATCATAAACCAAATTTTCAGCATCCCCGACAGCAGCAGGCTTACCAACCTTGTGTTCATGGGCATGGGCGAGCCAATGAGCAACATGGACAGCCTTCTGGAGAGCTTGGAGATTATCACCGCGCCTTGGGGAATGGCGTGGTCGCCAACGCGCGTAACGGTTTCCACCATTGGCGTAACGCCTGCCCTGCAACGCTTTTTGGACGAAAGCCGCTGCCACCTCGCGGTGAGCCTGCACTCGCCCTTTGCCGACGAGCGGCGCGAGCTGATGCCCATGCAAAAAGCCTTTCCGGTGGAGGAGGTCATAGCGCTCATCCGCCGCTACGACTGGACGGGGCAACGGCGCGTAAGCTTTGAGTACATCCTGTTTGACGGAGTAAACGATACGCCGCGACACGCTGCGGCGCTGGCGCACTTGCTGGGCAATCTCGAGTGCCGCGTTAACCTCATTCGCTTTCACCGTATCCCCGACAGCCCGCTGCACGGCTCGCCCATGCAGGCGATAGAAAAATTTAAGAAAATGCTCACGCAAAAAGGACTTGTTACCACCATTCGCAGCTCGCGCGGCGAAGATATTTTAGCCGCGTGCGGAATGTTGTCCGTTAACGCTAAGCAGCAACAAGAATCATAATTTAAAAAAAAGCAATACATGAAAATATACACAAAAACCGGCGATAGCGGCGTTACCGCGCTGGGTAGCGGCGAGCGGGTGAGCAAAACGCATCCCCGCGTGGAGGCATACGGCGCTATTGACGAGCTCAACGCCCACATTGGGCTGCTGCGCTCGCAGGGCATTGGCGGGCAACACCAAAACATGCTACTCAAAGTGCAGGAAATGCTGATGCGCTACGCGGCCACAGTAGCCTGCTGCAAAGGATACGAAATGGGCGAAGAGGATGTTGCCATGCTTGAGCGCGAAATAGATTCGCTGCAAAAAACGCTGCCTCCCCAAAAGCGCTTCGTAATACCGGGCGGCAACGTTGCCGCCGCGCAGTGCCACGTGGCACGCTGCGTTTGCCGCCGCGCCGAGCGCCTAATGGTGAAGCTCGGCGATACGGCCGGCAGCCTCTCGCCCACGCTACTCCGGCTGCTCAACCGCCTGTCCGATTACTTGTTTGTGCTGTCGCGCAGCATTCATGCAGAATCGCAGGTGGCCGAGCAGGTATGGAATCCCTCATAAAAAAACTTCAAGAAAAACGCGGCTTTAATCCGGAAGAACACGAGGTACAGCACGTTAAAGTAAGTTTAGCCTGTGGTTTTTATTGGTAAATTACCAACAATAAGTCTGGGTTATCATTTAATTTTATATTTTTGCGGACTTTATTCATGAATTGGTTATCGCAAAAATAGATGAATTATGTACTGGACCTTAGAACTTGCATCAAAATTAGAGGATGCCCCTTGGCCGGCCAGCAAAGAAGAGCTGATAGATTTCGCACAACGTTCAGGCGCTCCTTTGGAGGTAATAGAAAACCTGCAAGAGATAGAGGACGAGGGCGAAGTGTACGAAAGTATTGAGGATATTTGGCCTGATTACCCAAGTAAAGAAGACTTTTTTTTCAACGAAGAAGAATACTAAGCTGCGCGGAATTTTGCAACTTCTTACTCTACTTGCGCCGATGAACAGTTGAGCAAGCGCTTGATTTTCGTGCGCGTCATTTCATAGTTGCTTTTATTTTAAAATCGGCCCTCAAACCTGTTTTTATTCGTATATTTGCTGAGAAATAATGCTGCGGCAAATGGCAACAATTTGCCTGCGCTGCGTGTGGCAGAATGGCGGCATGAACTTTTTTACTGCAAATTATGTGCTACGGATTTATACGCATAGCCACAGCCATACCCGAACTTCGGGTGGCAGATTGCGCTTTCAATACGGCAAAAATCATCGACTTGGTTCAGCAAGCCGAAAAAGAAAAAGTGCGCGTGGTCTGCTTCCCCGAGCTATGTATTACGGGCTATACCTGTGCCGATTTATTTTTCCAAAAAAAACTACTCTCCGACGCCTTAAAAGCGTTGGACGACCTTGCGCAGCACTCCTTTTTGGTAGCGGCCACCGTAATTGTGGGGCTGCCGGTGCAGCTGGGCGGCAACCTGTTCAACGCTGCCGCCGTGCTGCAAGGAGGACGCATACTGGGCGTTGTGCCCAAAGTAAACTTGCCCAACAGCAACGAATTTTACGAAAAGCGTTGGTTTACCTCCGGCGCTTCTTACTGCGGAAAAGAGCTTGAGCTAACCGGCCGGATTGTTCCCTTTGGCAGAGATTTACTTTTTTCCGACGGGGAATTTACCTTTGGCATTGAAATTTGCGAAGACCTCTGGTCAGCTGTCCCGCCAAGCTCGCAGCAGGCGTTGAGCGGCGCTGAAATTATCTTCAACCTTTCGGCAAGCAACGATGTGGTCGGAAAGCACCGCTACCGGCGGCAGCTTGTCGAGCAACAGTCGGCGCGTTGCTACGCAGGGTACGCCTACGTGTCGTCGGGTGCGGGCGAATCCTCCACCGATGTGGTTTTCACGGGAAGCGGCCTCATTGCCGAAAGCGGGAAGATAATCGCCTCGGCAGAACGCTTTAGCTTTGAGCCGCAGCTTACGGTGGCTGAGGTTGACGTTGAGCGGCTGCGCGCAGACCGCCTCCGAGACGCCAACTTTGAGCCGGAAAAATCCGGCGTAGCATACCGGACTGTTCCCGTTGAGAAACCGCGCTCCGAGCCGTTCGCGCTGAAGCGCGCCATCGACAAGCATCCCTTTATCCCGCCGTTGGAAATGCGCAACGAAAGCTGCCACGAAATTTTTTCCATTCAGGTGGGCGGGCTAAGCAAGCGCTGGGTGCACACGCAAGTCCAACACTTGGTGCTGGGCATTTCCGGCGGGCTGGATTCTACGCTTGCGCTGCTGGTTTGCGTCAAGGCGTGCGACAAGCTGGGCTTCGACCGCAAGCGGATTATCGGAATTACCATGCCCGGACTCGGCACCACCAACCGGACCTACGCCAACGCCATCAACCTGATGAAGTCGCTGGGCATTACGCAGCACGATATTCCTATTCGCGAGGCTTCGCTGCAACACTTTAAGGACATTGCGCACAACGCCGAGGTTAAGGATACTACTTACGAAAATACGCAGGCTCGCGAGCGAACCCAAATACTGATGGACATGGCCAATAAGCACAACGGGCTTGTTGTTGGCACGGGCGACTTGTCGGAGCTGGCGCTCGGCTGGGCAACTTACGCCGGCGACCATATCTCAATGTATGCCGTCAACAGCGGCGTGCCCAAAACGCTGGTGCGCTACATGGTTACTTGGGCGGCGCAACAGCTGGACAAAGCTTCGGCGGACATTTTGGAAGACGTGCTGGATACGCCCGTAAGCCCCGAACTCCTGCCCGCCTCCGCCGAAGGAACAATTGCGCAGAAAACGGAGGACATTATAGGTCCCTACGAGCTGCACGATTTCTTTTTGTACTACTTTGTACGCTTTGGCTTCAGCCCCGAAAAAATCGCATTTCTGGCGGCTCACGCCTTTAAGAATACCTACACCACTGATGAAATTTCCGCTTGGCTGAAAATATTTTTGCACCGGTTTTTTACCCAGCAGTTCAAGAGGTCTTGCATGCCCGACGGGCCAAAAGTTGGCTCTATCAACCTGTCCCCTCGCGGCGATTGGCGTATGCCGAGCGATGCAGTGGAGTGGAAAATTTAGCTTAAACATATCAAGTTGACAATACTCGTAATTTAAAATTATAAAAAATGTACAGAACACATACTTGCGGCGAACTGCGCCTTGCCGACGCTTCAAAAAAAGTAACGCTTGCCGGCTGGGTGCAGCGCGTGCGCAAGCTTGGCGGAATGACCTTTATTGACCTGCGCGACCGCTACGGCGTCACGCAGCTGACGGTGAACGAAAAAACTCCCGAAAACATCCGCCTCGCGGCAGAAAAGCTGGGGCGCGAATTTGTGCTGCAAGCGGAGGGCGTTGTGGTGGAGCGCGCCAGCAAAAATGGTAAAATCCCAACGGGCGAGGTGGAAATAAGCCTGCTGGAGCTGCGCGTGCTGAGCGCCGCCGAAGTGCCGCCCTTTACCATAGAGGACGAAAGCGACGGCGGAGAAGAGCTTCGCGCAAAATACCGCTACCTCGACCTGCGCCGCAACCCCGTGAAAAACGCGCTTATCCTGCGACACCGCGTAGCGCAGGAGGCGCGGAAGTACCTTGATGCGCAAAATTTTTTGGAAATAGAAACGCCTTTCCTGATAAAATCAACGCCCGAAGGAGCGCGAGACTTTGTGGTGCCGTCGCGCCTGCACCACGGCGAATTTTACGCGCTGCCACAAAGCCCGCAAACCTTTAAGCAGCTACTCATGGTGGCAGGATACGACCGCTACTTCCAAATCGTGCGTTGCTTCCGCGACGAGGATTTACGCGCCGACCGCCAGCCGGAATTTACGCAAATAGACTGCGAAATGGCGTTTGTGGAGCGCGAGGATATTTTGCAAACGTTTGGCGGCATGATGCAGCGCCTGTTCCGGCACGTGCTGGGCGTGGAGTTCGACAACATTCCCCGCATGACCTACGCCGACGCCATGCGCGACTACGGCTGCGACAAGCCCGATGTGCGCTTTGGCATGAAAATAAAAGAATTGACGCCGCAGGTGCAGGGCAAGGGTTTTGCGGTGTTTGATAGCGCAGCATACGTTGGCGGCATTTGCGCCGAAGGCTGCGCAGGCTACACGCGCAAGCAGCTCGACGAGCTTACCGAATGGGTAAAACGCCCGCAGATCGGCGCAAAAGGCTTGGCGTATATCCGCCTTGCGGAAGACGGCCTCAAGTCGAGCATCGATAAGTTTTACGCCCCCGAGGAGCTGCAACAGGTTGCCGCCACGCTCGGCGCAAAGCCGGGCGACCTGATTTTGATTCTGTCAGGCAACGAAAAGCAAACGCTCAACGCGCTCTGCGAGCTGAGGCTTGAGATGGGCGCACGTCTTGGCCTGCGCAGGCGAGGCGAGTTTGCCCCGCTGTGGGTAGTTGATTTTCCGCTGCTCGATTGGGACGACGAAGCGCAGCGCTTCTACGCCATGCACCACCCCTTTACCTCGCCGCAACCCGACGACTTGTCGCTGTTCATGAGCGGCGACCGCGAAGCGCTTAAAACCGTCCGCGCCGACGCCTACGATTTTGTAATGAACGGCGTGGAGCTGGGCGGCGGCTCCATTCGTATTTTCGATGCGGCTATTCAGCAGCAGATGTTCAAGGTGCTTGGGTTTACGCCCGAAGATGCCGGGTACAAGTTTGGCTTCCTGACCAACGCTTTCAAGTTTGGCGCGCCTCCGCACGGCGGCATTGCCTTTGGCTTCGACCGGCTGTGCTCCATGTTTGGCGGCTCCGACAGCATCCGCGACTACATTGCCTTCCCCAAAAACAACGCCGCCCGCGACACCATGATCGACTCCCCCTCACATATCGACGACACGCAGCTAAAGGAGTTGGGAATTGACATCGCAGGGAAAAGCGAATGAACATGCAGTATATTTTTCATTTAAATAGTTGATTCTCATTGTTTTAAGTTTTTTATACCCAGCGGAATCGTCAAAAAAAATGCACATTCCGCTGGGTATAAAAAATTATACTTGGCGGAATAGATAGGAAAAACGCCCTGTTGTATTATTTGTATATTGTTTATACTTATACATTTAAATGCAATTTGTGAGTTTATACCCAGCGGAATCGTCAAAAAAAATGCACATTCCGCTGGGTATAAAAAATTATACTTGGCGGAATAGATAGAAAAATATTTAGCCACTCTTTCAAATTGCCTTACGAGCTTGATTATCAATAAAATATCAATGAAAATTTGGATAAATTTGCAAGGTTTTGTACCTTTGCAAGAATTTTGCAAAAAATGGCAACTATGACAGGAATGTTGCCCAATAAAAATCAAAAAAAACTGTTCCGCCCCCCTGCTGGTGGAACCGGTGGACAAGCGTCACGAGCTGACGCTGCGAGCCGATACGATAGGCCGGCTGTCTAAGCTACATTAACAAGGAACGACTAATTAATGCAACCTAAATATTCTAAGCAACTATGGAGCTAAAAGAAATAAGAGAAATTGTGTCGGAAATTCTAAA
>JAITAP010000218.1 GCA_031284065.1 Prevotellaceae bacterium | reverse complement strand
TGAGCTAAAGAAATAAGGGCAAATGTGCCGGAGGATGCAACTGTGCTACTAAGGGCGTAAACCCTTATTTTCCCACCCCCTTAGTAGCTACTAACAGGGAAAAGGAAACCCTTATTTTCTTAAAAAATCCCCTTAGTAGCTACTAACAGGGGAAAATGAAACCCTTATTTTCCCCAAAAAAAATTTTAACCGCTACACCTCGTCCGAAAAATATGCTTTTGGCAGCTGCCGCAGGTTGTAGCGCGAAGCCATCACCTCGCCGTAGGCTCCTGCGGTGCGAATGGCGATGAGGTCGCCGCGCTGCGTTTGCGGAAGCGCAACATGCTTGTCAAAAACATCGCTGCTTTCGCAGATAGGCCCCACCACGTCGTACACTTTTTCGTTGGCGTGTTGCGGGGTAATGTTTTCTATTTTGTGGTATGCGCTGTAGAGCGCCGGACGAATAAGGTCGGTCATGCCGGCGTCAACCACCACAAAGTTCTTTTTTTGCAGCTCCTTTACGTACAAACATTTTGTGATTAGCGACCCGCACTGCGCCACAATCGAACGCCCCAGCTCGCAGTGCAGCGTTTGCCCCTTGCGCAGCTTGATGTGCCGGTTTAGCGTGGCAAAGTAGGCTGCAAACTGGGGGATGCTGTGTTCTTCGGGATGCTCATAGTCCACGCCCAGGCCGCCGCCTACGTTCACGTGCTCTACCGTTACCCCAATCCGCTCCAGCTGCTCTTGCAGCTCGTTTACCTTAGCGCACAGCTCCACAAACGGCTCAAGCTCCGTTATCTGCGAGCCTATGTGGAAGTGTATGCAAACAAGCTTCAGGTTGCTCATTTGCCGCACCTTTTTGGCCACATCGTTCAGCTGCCACAGGTTAATGCCAAACTTGTTTTCGTCCAATCCGGTGGTAATGTGCGCGTGCGTGTGCGCATCCACGTTGGGGTTTATGCGCAGCGCAACCTGCGCCGCCGCGCCTTTGGCTTTCGCCAGCTCGTTTACCACCTCCAGCTCCTGCTCCGACTCGCAGTTGAACGAAAAAATCCGGTTGTCTATGCCCAAGCAAATTTCGTCGTCGCGTTTTCCCACGCCCGCAAAGGCGATACCCTGCGGCGAAAATCCGCAGCCGATGGCTCGCTGCACCTCTGCGCCGCTCACGCAGTCGGCGCCAAAGCCCATGCCGCTTAGCAGGCGCAGCAGCTTTTCGCTGGCGTTTGCCTTGAGCGCGTAGTGAATAGCGTAGCCATACTTTTGCGCTTCGCTCAGCGCAGCCTGCGCTGTACGCCGAAATAGCTCCACATCGTAAAAGTAGAATGGCGTTGGGATAGCGCGAAATTTTTCTATCGGAAACATCTTTTTAATTAGAATTTAAGAATTTACATAATTACATGATTTTCAGAATTTACATAATTGCATGATTTTCAGAATTTACATAATTGCATGATTTTCAGAATTTACAAATATGTGAATTTTGAAAATTCTGTAATCCTGTAAATTTGATTTCAAAACAGCTTATTGCATGATTTTCAGAATTTACAAATATGTGAATTTTGAAAATTCTGTAATCCTGTAAATTTGACTTCAAAACAGCTTTTCGTTCAGCGCCTCCATTGCCGGTTTTTTATACGCGCTGTCCACCAGCAGGCTAACATTGTAGCGGCTTCCGCCAAACGAAATCATGCGAATGGGAATATTTGCAAGTGCGCTGAAAATTCTTGCGGCCACGCCGTTGCTCTCCGAGATTTTATTCCCCACAACGCAAATGATGGTCATGCCCGAATCAACCTCTACGGCGCCAAAGCGCTTCAGCTTGTCCACAATTTTGTCCAAATTCGAGGTGTCGTCGATTGTCAGCGAAACGGCCACCTCCGAAGTTGTAATCATGTCAATGGGCGTTTTGTAGTCCTCAAACACCTCGAATATTTGCCGGATAAACCCGTAGGCAAGCAGCATACGTCCCGACTTGATTTTTACGGCCGTAATGTTGTCTTTGGCCGCCACCGCCTTTATGTCCCCCGATTCCGTTTCGGCGCTGATGAGCGTGCCGAAAGCGGTTGGCTCCATAGTATTTTTTATCCACAGCGGAATTTTTGCCTCCTGCACGGGCGCTACGCAGGCGGGGTGAAGGATTTTTGCGCCGAAGTACGCCAGCTCCGACGCTTCGTCGAACGAAAGGTGCGATATGGAGTGCGTTTTTTTGACCACGCGCGGGTCGTTGTTGTGAAATCCGTCAATGTCCGTCCATATCTGCACCTCCTCTGCGCCAATGGCGGCGCCGATGATAGAGGCGGAGTAGTCGCTGCCGCCGCGCTTGAGGTTATCTACTTCGCCTGCAAAGCTGCGGCAAACGTAGCCCTGCGTGATGAACAGCTTGCAATCGGAATGTTGCGCCAGCTCGCGCTTTAGCATTTCGCGAATGAAGTACATGTCGGGTTCGTCGTGCAGGTCTTTGCGCATAAAGCTGAGCGCGGGCAGCAACACCGACTGCACGCCCTGCTCCTTGAGGTACAGGTTTTGCAGCATGGTACTCATGAGCTCGCCCTGAGACAAAATCACGCGCTCCTCCTTGACCGAAAACCGTTCAGCCGAAAAGCTTCGCAGCAAATCAAAGTTCGCCCTGAGCAAGCCGGAGGCCTCCTTTGCGTACTCGGGCTTGGCGTAGAGCTCTGCCGCCACGTTGGCGTACTTTTCTTCCAAGTTTTTGATGGCGGCTGTTGCCTCGCTTTGCTTTTTTTGGCGCAGCAGCGAAGCTATTTCCACCAAGCTGTTGGTTGTGCCGCTCATAGCCGATAGCACGACAATTTTTGGGTCGTCGTTTACAATCAGCTTGAGTAGCGCCTTCATGCGCTCTGCGCTGCCCACCGACGTGCCGCCAAATTTTAAAACCTTCATTCGATTTTCATTTTATAGTTTCACCGTCCGTCCCCTCGCGGGGAGCATGGAAAGTAGATTATGTATTGCTATTTTGCCTTAGAGCGCAAGCTGCACGCTCAAATTTTAAGGCTAC
This sequence comes from Prevotellaceae bacterium, assembly GCA_031284065.1. Lineage (GTDB taxonomy): Bacteria > Bacteroidota > Bacteroidia > Bacteroidales > UBA932 > JAITMY01. Next base: position 3,421 of record JAITAP010000218.1, on the reverse strand, counting down.
AAATGTAGCGTAAAATCTGGCTCTGTGTGCGCCCGTCCTTCGTCAGGCCCCGCCTTTTTTCAAAGATTTTTTCAACAAGATGCAGGTATTTGACTTTGACAAATTTAGAATTCTTTAAGAGAATATAAAATTTTCGGAAAAAAAAAGAAGCCATTGTCAGCAAAAAATCACTACCTTAGCTGCCCAATTAGTATATGTCTTTTTGTACGACTGATTGAGAAGCCAAATTTATATAAACTATTTTGTAACATGAAAAAGTTGCCTTTGCTGCTATTGCTGCTATTGCTGGGAGTAAGCATTATGCCGTTTTTATTGAATGCCGCCAATACATCTTTGGTAGATACCTCGCTGGTGCGTATATCTTCGGCCGAAACCCGCGCAAATTTTTTGAGCCGGATGATGAAGGAGAGGTTGGAATTGGACCCCACAGAATACGCCGCAATTCAAGCTATCAACATAAAGTATGAGGAATTGCTACAGGAGCTGGTGCTTAATGCTATTCCCTCCTCCTCCTCTGCTTTTGGCGCGACAAAGAAGAAAAAGAGCGGCGACACTCCTTTTGACCAGCTGGACGAAGCGCGTGAAAAGGAAGTAAAAAAAGTTTTGTCGGGCAAGCATTATCGGGAATACGACAAGCAGCGTTGGGGTATGCGGAATACGCTCAAAAAACAAATGCTAACCGAAAAAGAAGAGCGCAATAAGCAACGTGCGCAACTGGAAAAAGCCAGAGCCGACTCTATTATTGCAGCGGAAAAGGTAGCGGAAAAGGCGGCGGAAAAGGTGGCGGAAGAAAAGGCGGTGAAAAAGAAAACCACTGCTAAAAAAAGTAAAAAATCGTCGTCGAAAAAAAAGAAAAAATAACGAACATGAATGGCTGTGGCAACACAGCCATTTGCTATTTACTACTTACCGTATGCTGACTACTCCCTTTACCAAAATTCACGAATCATTAGGGGCGCGAATGGCGCCGTTTGCAGGATATAGTATGCCGATAGAGTACACCGGCATTAGCGATGAGCATATTTGCGTGTGCCGCAGGTTAGGCGTGTTTGACGTGAGCCACATGGGTGAATTTTGGGCGCTGGGCAAGCAGGCGCTACCCTTCATACAGCACATTACCTGCAACGACGCCGCCGCACTCGCTGACGGCAAGGCGCAGTACTCGTGCCTGATGCACGAAGACGGCGGCGTGGTGGACGACTTGCTCGTTTACCGGTTTAGCGAAGAAAAATACCTGCTGGTGGTCAACGCCGCCAACGTGGACAAGGACTTTGCGGCGGCAAGCCGCTACGCCGCGCAATTCGGGCTGGCGGCAGGCGTTGACTTCGTTAATGCCTCTGCCGATTACGCGCAGCTGGCCGTGCAGGGGCCATTGGCGCTGCGGGCAATGCAGAAGCTGTGCGACGAGCCGCTGGAAAGCATGGAGTACTACACCTTCAAAGAGGTAACGTTTGCCGGAATTGAGCGGGTTGTTTTTTCCACCACAGGCTACACGGGGGCAGGCGGCTGCGAGCTGTACGTGCGCTCTGCGGAGGCCGCAAAGCTTTGGAGCGCCGTGATGGAGGCGGGAAAAGAATTTGGGATACAGCCCATAGGGTTGGGCGCGCGCGATACGCTACGCCTCGAAATGGGGTACTGCCTCTACGGCCACGAGCTCAACGACCACACAACGCCGCTTGAGGCCGGTCTGGGTTGGATTACCAAATTCACCAAAGATTTTGTAGGCAAGGAGGCTTTGCTTGCGCAAAAGGCGGCGGGCGTGCAGCGCAAGCTGGCAGGCTTTGTGCTTAACGACAGAGGCGTGGCGCGCGCCGGATACGAAATTTACAACGACAGGCAGGAGAAAATTGGCGAAGTAACCAGCGGAACCGTGTCGCCGCTGACAAAGCTGAGCTTCGGCATGGGGTACGTACAGGCCGCATACGCAGCGGCGGGCACAAAGATTTACGTCAAGGTGCGCGACAAGTATTTGGCCGCCGAAGTTACAAAGCCGCCGTTTAGGAAGAGCGCCGACGCTTGACGGCTAAACGCAAAAAGCGGCGTAAAGCGGTACGGATTTTATCCCATTCTCAAACCCGAAATTCTTCTTTGAGATACGGATGCCGTACGGACACTTATATTTTTCCATAAAAATGCCCAGACTCTTGGAGCGTATCCGCGTGCCGGGCTTTACCTCCACAGGAATAACGTCCACGCCTTTCTGTAGCACAAAATCCACCTCGGCGGTGTTGTCATTTTTCCAGTAGAGCAGGGAAATGAGGTTTGCCGCAAAAGCCTGCGCTACGTAATTTTCGGCAATTGCCCCAATAAACGGGTTTCCGGTTTCGAGGGGCGAAAGCACAGCCTGCGCCGCCATGCCCGACCGCATGGTGAGCATCCCCACATCCGACATGTACAGCTTGAAATCGCTCAAATCAACGTAAACCTTAACAGGCATAGCGCCGTGAGCCGTTTTTTGGCATTTAAGAACAGCTCCCGCATACTTGAGCCACTCAATAGATTCGCCAAAGATGGTGGCGCTCCCCCCTTTTTGCACCACGCTATACTGAAACTTGTGGTTTTCTTTTGCCAGCTGCGCCGGGATGGACTCGTAGCAGGCGCGTATCCTGACGCTTGTAGCGGGCTCGGCGTACTTAGCCATGTCCGCTATGTATTCGTTCAGGATTCTGTTTTGAATATCCGCAACGGCCACAAAGCTGCCGGAGCTCGCAAACTCCCTCACGGCAGCGGGCATGCCGCCTGCAATTAAGTATTGGTTGTAGAAATCTACGGCCGTAGCGTGTGCATACAAGGGCTTGCTCTGCTCGTAACATTCGCGAATTGCCCCGGCGAGGGTTTCTCGGCCCTGCGCCCACAGAAATTCCTCAAAGTCCATCGGGAACAGCGTTACCTCATCCACCTTGCCAACCGGAAACGAGTATTTTTTGCGATTGACAGCCATCCCCAGCAAAGAGCCCGCCGCTATAACGTGGTATTCGGGGGCTTGCTCGCAAAAGTACTTCAGCGAAGTCAGCGCCCTTTCGCACGCCTGTATTTCATCCAGAACAATCAGGGTTTTTCCCGGAATGATGCGCTGCGAATGTACGGATTCCATGTACTGAATGATGGGCAAAGGGGTGATAACGTCCTCAAACTTCTCCGCCAAAGCCTTGTCGGTTTCAAGGTTGACGGTAATGCAGCTGTCGAACTCCTGCCTGCCAAACTTTTGCAGGATGTAGCTCTTCCCCACCTGACGCGCACCGTTGACAAGCAAAGGCATTCTGCCGGATTTGGTTTTCCAGCTAACTAAATCGGTATAAATTTTCCGCTTCATGGCTCTCTATTTTTCCGCAAATATACTTTTATCTGTGGAAAAATAAAAATAAAACAGATTTTTCCATAGATAAAAATGGAAAAACCTGTTTTGAGGCGCGACAAAAGT
>JAITAP010000212.1 GCA_031284065.1 Prevotellaceae bacterium | reverse complement strand
CGCACGGAGGGCATTACCGTAGGCTCAACGGTGGAGCACAAAAATTTTGGGAGAGGCGTAGTGCTGAACGTGGAAAATCTTGGAGGCGACGTAAAAATAACCGTCAACTTTAAGCTCGTTGGCAAAAAAAATCTCCTTATGAAGTACGCTAAGCTGAGAAAAGTTGAAATGTAATTTACAGCATCTCAAAATTTCTGGAATTAACCAGTCTCTTTTACGCTCATTGGGTAAGTCAATAATCGTACTGCTAATAAATACTTTCGGTTGTGTAATTAGCCAATCCTTACTAACCCTTCATTTTTTCCGGTTTTTATGCCGCAAAGGTACAAAAACCGGTTGATACTACCAAATTTTTTCGCATTTATTTTATTGACATTCAGTAAGATAAATCGTTTACAAGGAGATACTAAATACCTCATGGTACGCAAAATCCCGCAGGGACGACACTTTACATTTCTATGCTGAAGCATACGGTTAAAGTGTCGTCCCTGCGGGACTTTTGGTATCTGCGTAGCTGAGATGTTACTGCAAAACGGAGAGGCTTACGCTTATGGCTAATTCAAACGATTTATGACGCTGCACATAAATCACGCAGCTGTCCGGAAAAAATCTTAGTATTCCCACAAATCGTGCTCAAAGGTAAAGATATCTTTCTTTATCCTTTCCGATTCCAGCAATGCTGCGTAGCCGTTGGAAATATAATCCGAAATGGCACGGTTGTTGTGCGGGTTCGATTCTTTGGTAATGTAGGAAGTAAAGCGCCGCCCGTTAAATATGTCATCGTACGATATGGTGGTAGCGTCATTATTGGGTATGTATGCAGGCGTCCTTGCCAGCACCTTGCGCGATTCGTCGTAGTGCACCCAAAAAAGTTTCTTTTTTTGCAGCTCGCCGTTAGCATCGTCCTCTTCGTTTCCGGTATTCAGCTGCTTTCTATACACCCTTATCGGGCAAATTCCCACTATGCGCACCATCATTTTTGAGTAGTGCTTGTCAAAAAACCAGTCCTCTTTTACGAGGAGTTCAAGCACTTCGCTCCAATTGTATTCGCCGGGGATAATAAAGGTGGTATCGCCCGAGCCGTCCATTTTTTGTCTGCGTTCTTGTTTGTCCACTGCGTCAAAGTTCGCGCTTACGTCTTGGGGCGAAAGCAGCATTGTAAATTCATCGTTGAGGGGGTCAAACGCGCGGATTTCGCCGCTGCGTATGGCGTCCACCAGCGTTTGCACCAAGCTGCGGCGCAACGCTATGTCTGTCGTGGGATAGTATAGCGAAAGGTTTAACTTTTCGCGCAGGTCTATGGTGCGCCAAATTCTCTTTGACCAGATAACGTCTGCTTCGCGGATATACGGATAGGGTATAGGGTCGCGCGTTGCAATGATTTGCTTTTTGAACAGCCCGTCCGGCGCTAAATTTGGCTTCACTCCGGCGGGCGCATTTTGCGTTGCTGCGCCATTCGGTTGCGCCGCAGGTTGCTGTGCAGGCGTTATGGTAACATTTGCGACAAGCAGCATTGCTGCTAAGGTCAAGAAAACTATCTTTTTCATAAATATTCCTTTTAAAAATGGCAGCAAAGCGCTGCGGTATAATTATTTTATTTTTATGCTTAAATCTTGCAAGTCAACCACCCTTCCGTCGGGTCCCACGGCTTTAATGTCTGTAATGCTCACACGTTGACCGCTTTGCAGCCCTTTCATTATTTGCTTTTGCTTGTCGGTAAACAGCTGGCTGCTTGATGATTCTTCCATTACGTAGCCGCCTACGGGGGCAAATACCACAAAAGATTTTATTGAGAATTTCAAGTCAAAGTCAAAGTCCGGGGGCATAGTGGCGCGAATACCTTGCGAGGATACCAGCTGCTGCCGGGTTGCCGTTTTCCCCTGAATTCCGTCCATTTCGGGCACCGGCCTGGGTACGCTCTTCACGCGGAATATTTTGTTGCCCATGCTGCGCTTTTCGCCGTTTATTTCCGCCATAACGCTCACCTCGCAGGTTGCTTTGTCGCCGGGGTTTATCATGTATTTTCCGCTTTCCCGACTCAAAACGCCGTTGCTCAAGGTAATCTGCACCTTGTTGTCGGGGATGCCTGCCGCCGATACGTCAATGGGGTTAAGCACTCCGCGGTACAGCACGTTCATTTTGGAGGGAGATACCACCACGTTTGGCTCGGCTACCATGTAGGTGTAGGTAAACGGGTAGGGCTTTCCGTTAAGCGTAATTGAGCCGGCTATCGTTTGCTCTCCAATGCTATTTGCCGACGTTTCGTAGTACGCTTTGCCGTCAACAATCTGCAACTTTTGCCCGTTTACCACTACGTCCGGCTGCAACGTTCTGTCGGACGCCGCCAAAAATATTTGCGCTTCAAACTTTCCTCCGCGTATCACGTAGTCCGACACTGATTGCACCACAGGGTCAAAGTTGTCGATTTTTACGGTCCCCATATCAGCCTGCGACAAGAGGTAGGACATCACGTCGGACTCGCAGGTAAGAATATCCACCTGCATTTTGGTGAGCAAGGGCACTGCCGCAATTACGGGCAAGTCTGTAAATGTTCCAATTTCCCAAGGCTTTTTACTTTCACCGTGTCCCGTCGAGGTAATATCTTTCGTCTCGAGCATGTTGTTAATGTTGTCAATGAGTCCGGTAGATTCGGGTTTTAGCATCGACAGCAGGTACGAGCGGTGGTCGTTCAGCTTGTTTTTCAGCTCCAGACCCTTTTGCTGGCGCACCATCAGGTTGCTGCTTGGCTCGGTGGAGGAGCGATTCACAAGGTTTTCTCCAATAACTTTACCGTCTTTTATAGCTGTTGCACCGGGGCCGTCGGCCAACGCTACCATTTCTACCTTCAGCGACTCTATGTAGTCATAGAGCTGCTTCGATTTTTTGCGTACATCGAGCGATTTGGTGAACCAAGGGCCTATGCGCTCCTTATTTTCCGTATTGGCGACGCGAAACACGCGCTCGGTATCGTCGTTTTTTTCGCTAAAAACTTTTGCCGTTTGCGATAACCCGCTTTCAAAAAGTCCAAAGGCATTCAATACTTCAGCCGATACATTAAGCGCCAACATTGCTGTAAGCACTAAATACATCATGCCTATCATCTTTTGCCTTGGTGTTTCTTTGCCTCCTCCGGACATGCTTAAATACTAAAATTCTGTTTGTACTATGTTTTTTACTTATGGCTATTTCTTTTTGGTTGCCAGCTGCACGGCCGATAACATGCTGCCATAAATGCTGTTGAGATCTGCAATGCTTTTGTTGAGCTGCGTAATCCCGTTGCTAAAGTTCCTGTTCTCCGCAACCGACCGGTTCAGCTCTTCCACAAATTTTTCGAGGTGCTGACCCATAGCAGCCGAATTATTGTAGTACTTGCCAATCTCCTGCGCCTGCAATTCGTACACGGCGTTGAGGCTTGTCATACTTTTGTTCAACGCTTCTACCCGCTTGTTGTAGGCGCTGTTGCCCTGGTTTAGGCCGGTCAGGTTATCTTTTAGATGCTGGTCAATAAGGGTAAATGTAGCGGCAAAGTTTTCGGCAGCGCTTCCCATTACGTCAGCCATCTGCTTGCTGGTCCTGTTTATTTCGTCGTTCACGGCTTTGCCGGAGTTGCTAATGAACTTGGCCGCATCTTCTGTTGCTCCGGCGACTGTAGCAATCATTTGCTTGCTTGCTTTGCTTGCCTCGTCGCCTATTTGCCTGCTCGAATCGTCCATTGCCTTGGCAAAGTTTTCTACCGTTACGCCCATTATCTCGGCCACCTGCTTGTTTGTTTTGCTTACCTCCTCGTTTATTTGCCTGCCGGAGCTGGCTAATGACTTGGAAAAGCTTTCAGCGGCTTCATCCATAGCTGTTGTAACTTGCTTCCCTGCTTTGGTTACGTCATCGCCCAGCTGCTTGCCCGATGCGCCCACAATCTCTGCCGAGCTTTGGTAGCTGTCCGACAAGGTGTGTATTGATTCCGACAAGGACTGCGAAGAGTTTTCGTACGATTGCGAAAAATTGGCTACGGTAAGCGAAGCGTGGTGCATTTTTTCGGAAAGTGTATTTGCCGCGACTGCTGTGTCAGACAAAGTGACAAGCTTTTCGGTAGCGTCTCCCAATTTGTTCAGCCCCGATGCTAACTGCTCAACGTTGACTTTGCTAAAATCAATATTGCCGATTGCTGCAAGGGAGGCTGCTCCTCCGGCGGTCGCTTCATTTATTTTCAACCCGTTTGAACCCGTCGTCGCTACGGCAGCCACCTCAATGCTTTCTACAGCCAATGGCTTTTTATGCGTCTTTTTCGGCGCAGCCTCTCCATGTCCTTCCGTTTCGCTTGCTAATTCAGGGTAAACTAACTCCCAGCGGGGCTCCGGGTGGGGAAGCGGTTCAAAAGCCGAACAAATAAAGATAAAAGCCTCTACAGACATTCCTACGATAAGCATAGCGCTTGCACCGGGAAAATGTTCAAGCTTAAATAGCGCTCCCACAATAACTACCGCTGCCCCCAAGCCGTAAAGCTTGCCCATAAATAATTTCCAACCCCTGCTTTCTGTAAAATTTGCCATGTTTGATTTCTGAGTTTTTGAGTTATACTACGCTAAGTTACGTTCAGATTTTCGCTGCCACGCCGCTATTTTCCCATGTAAGAGCGGACGCATCTAAAGCCAATGTATGATTTTGAGGTATCTTGATATTCAAATGTTCTTGCGCCGCACTGCAAAAAGTAGGCAATATCTTTCCACGAGCCACCTTTTAGCGTTTTGCGCATCATTGTCGGCGTTTCTCCGCTTTGCGCATGGTAGCGATAGCTCGGATTTATGCTGTTAACAAAGTTGTAAGACTGTTCATCGTAAGCGCTTGCCGTCCATTCGGCGACATTTCCGGCCATGTCAAACAACCCAAAGTCGTTAGGTTGGAAGCTGCCCACCGGCAACGTTTTCGATCCTCCGTCAAGCCCGAACTTTGCGCGCTGCGGAAGAAAGTTTGCCCGGTAACAGCCTGTCTTGTCAAAAGTATATAGCCCCCCCCACGGGTATTTTCCTCTCTCGGTTCCGCCTCGAGCGGCATACTCCCACTCGGCTTCGTTTGGCAGCCTGTACTGCTGGGGGATAGGTCGCCTGGTTTTTTCGTAGTAGTCTTCCATCAGCTTGGTGCGCCAGTGGCAAAAGGCGGTGGCTTGCTTCCACGTTACCCCTACCACAGGGTAATCGTCATAGTAGGGGCTGGCAAAATAGCGAAGAGCAAAAGGTTCGTTGTAGGCGCCAACGAAATCGCGCAGCCACACCATCGTGTCGGGGTAAATGGGCGTGCTTTCGCTTATAATGTACGATGCGGGGTCAACTTCTCCATATTCGTTGATAATAAACGTTGACGTATCCCTCGCATGTTTTCTGCCCAGCGCCTTGTCGTAATCAATCCACGAGTATGCATATAGCACTCTTTTTGTGTTCAGCGCTTTTCCTCTCGACGCAGCGGATGTTATGTACAGCTCGTTGAGAATCGCGGCGTAGTCCGGATTGCCTATGCTAATTTTGGGTCCCCAGTTGATGAGAGGAGGGTCCAGCGCTTCGCCTAACGAATTTTCTGTAATCAGGAATTCTTCAAACTGGTCGCCCAACAGCCGCCGCGTAATGGAGTCAATAACGTAGTAAACAAATTGGCGGTATTCGTTATTGGTAATTTCGGTTTGGTCTATCCAAAAGGCGTCAAGCGAAACCGAGTTCGTTGGAGCATTCATTGCGAAGAGGAAGTCTTCGTCATTCATGCCCATGGTAAAATTACCTTGAGGGATAAGCACCATTCCGTATGGAGGCGCTTCTTCGCCCGGCGCTACTCGCCCTTGCACTCCAACCAGCTCTCCACCAATTTCCGCAGAGCATCCTGCCATAAACAGAATAAGAATTTCGAGACTTAATCCGATCCTTTTTTTTGTAACCCACATAAATATAATACTTATAAAAACCTTATACTTTTATATTTTTTTTCTTTTTTAGCCAACTTCAACTCAAACATGTATGATGCAAATACTTCTAAACTTCCGCTATTTGTTCCTATCAGCTTTGATAAAGAGTACTCGTATGCTACCCCCATTCTGAATGCTTCGCTAACCGTAATGCCGACCATCCCCCCCAGCGCATCTCCAATGCGGTACGACAGCCCGCCCCAGTAGCGCTTCAAGTAAAATATGTTAGCTCCAAACTCAAGCTGCGGCTTTACGAGCGAAGTAAACATCAGCATGGCCGACGGGTCAACCTCAATCTTCTCGTTCGACGTTTGCCACCGATAGCCTCCGCTCAAGTAAAACGTACGCTTTACCGTCAGCGTTTTATCGCCGCTGTTAACCGTAAGCACGCGCGGCTGGTTCAGGTGTCGGCACGAAAAGCTTGCGTAAAAATCGCGCTCGTCGTAGTACGCCCCAAGCCCCATGTCAAACCCCGTAGAGGAAGATTCTTCCCGCTGCGGCACGGCAGGGTCGTCGCTATAGCTGCTCCACTCGGACGGCGAAGCCAGCTTGCAGGACACTCCGCCTGCCGAAATCCCCACGCCCAGCGTGGCTGTGCTGCTAAGCTTGTGCCGATAGGCGTAACCTGCGCTGAAGCTCATATTGTCAAAGTTGCCTATTTTGTCGTTTGTTATGGCAAAAACAGCCCCGTGGTTGGCGTCAAACAGCACGAACGGCGCGCTTACCCCCAGCGACCATACTGAGGGCGCTCCCTCGAAGCCCATGTACTGAGAGCGCTGTAGGAACGTCGCGTCAAGCATTTCACCGCTACCTGCGCACGCCGGATTTAAAAGAACCTGACTAAACATGTACTGGGTTACCTGCGAATCATGCTGCGCACGTAACATTGTGATTCCTGTCATTAAAAGAACGGCTATGCAGGCTGTTTTTTTCATGCAAATGTGCTTGTTTTTAAAGGTCGCATGGAACCCGCATGTCAACGACTCATTTTCGTTTGGCGAACGTTTAGCTTTCTACTATCCATACTCTATTGCTCGCAAAATTAAGCATGCTTCTTTTTTCTTTTCCTTTAAAAAAGAAGCAAGAACAAAAGTACGCAAAGTTTTACGAACGCCAATTTGTTGATAAGTCCGTTTTTGGGGAATATAAAACTTCACGCATTGATTTAAAACTATTTAACTCGTGTGAGGGTGTCATGTGGCGTAATATCCATAATTTCAACGGACAAATTTTTTGTAGAACCACAGCCAGCGGTCAGGGATTTCCAGGCGCAAGGCTTTTTCATAATCGTTTCGTTCGCAAGGAATTATATGTATCGTTGATGATTTATCCGCAGGGACAGCCATCCACCAGCGGTCAGTAATTTTGCTTTGGTAAAAAACAAGCTGCTGGTCTTTACCTCCCATTTCAATTTGCAGCCTGCGGCACGTCTTTGGCTCGGTGGGGTTGTCGTTTACGCGGCAGGCCAAGCCGTCGGCAACGTGCCAAATGAGCTGCGCTACCAGCTTGGCCGTCTGGCGCTGGCTGTCATTAGCTAAGCTGAAGTTCCCCAGGTAGCACGCTTTGAGCTTGTCGGAGAAGGCGGCAAGGCGCAGCAGCTGGCACATTTCTTCGGCGTACAAGCCGTTGGGCGAGGGGTCAACGGCGGCAGGAGCGTCGCACTGGCGCACGGCGTTGATTCCGGCGCAGAGCACGTCGGCGTCGCGCAGCAGCGGCTCGGCGTGCATTATATTTTCGCGAACAACGCCCAGGCGCAAGAGCTCGCAGTACCGGTTGCCGAGGCTTTGCATGTCGGCGGGCGAGGTGAGGTAGCTCTGGTAGGCCAGCACGTTGAGCGTTTCCAGCTCGCGGCCGTAGTCTGTCATGAAATGCGCCAGCACGTTGCTGCCGGAAAGCGGCTCCTGTGCGTTGCCCAGGCTGGCGCTGGGGAGAATAAAGGTAGCCGTAACGTCTTTCCGGTGCGACTTTATGGCGTCGTACACGTTGCTTGCGCCGGGCATGTTCTCCCCAAAAACAACGGGAAAAATGCCTGCGGCGACCAGCTTGTGCAGGGCGCAGGTTACCTTTTCGCCCGACGCATCGCCGGCGCCCGCCGGCGCTACCTCAACATCGCCAAGGTCAATAATCGGCAAAGATTTTTCGTGGGCAAACAAAGCGTACAGCTCTTCGCGCAGCGCGACAAAGCTGTTAGGCGCTCCGTGCTTGCGCAAGCCCACAAGCGCAACTCTGAAATCTCCAAGCCAGGCCCAGTCAAGGCCTTTGACGCCGTACTTAATCCGGCTACCCCACCGCTCGCTCAGCTTGGCTGCGCCGGACACTTGTAAATGCTCGGCTACGGGAATAAAAATATCGCTGTACTCCACAAATAAAAACTTGTAACTATGTAATAATCAATTAACGCTAAAACAGCTCCAGCTGCTGAGGAATATCCGGCAGCTTTTCCTCTTTTTGGTTGGAAAACAGCTCCATCATCCCAAACTGCTTGTCGGTAATGCACAAAATTCCAACGTGCCCGTGAACGGGGAGTGATTTTTTCACCCGCTTAACGTGCACGTCGGCGTTCTCGCGGCTGCTACAGTGCCGCAAGTAAATAGAAAACTGAAACATCGTAAACCCGCCCTCAATCAAATCCTTTCGGAATTTGGTGTACCGTTTTTTGTCGGCTTTGGTTTCAGTAGGCAAATCAAATAGTACCAATACCCACATTACTCTATATTTATTAAGTCGCAACATATAAAACCGGATAAGTTATCTTCCTCCGCTTCCCTTCAAAGCACGCCGAGAGAGAAGCCGTTGTTTTTGTCAGCCCCACCATCAGCGGGCTGCACTCCTTGCCAAAAAACGTATCCTGCGACATCACCGACAGCAGCTGCGATTTTACGGTCTTCGACAGCTCGGAAATATCCTCTCCCTTTTGCATGCAGGCGAGCGCCGCTCTGTCCACAAACGGGCGGTAGGGCTCCATGACGTCGTCGGCAAGGCAGTAGGCGTTGTACTGGTTGCGATGGAAAATGCCCAGCGTTGGCAGCAGCCCCGACCCCACCAACGCGCGCGCCACAGCCCCACGCAAGATGGCGTAACCGTAGTTCAGCAAATTGTTGGGCGGCGCTTCCTCCCGCCCGCGTACAAAATGGGGAATGTAATCCGAAAACAGCACGCTCCAGTAGTAGGCGGCCGCCCGCGCCTCGCAGTTGTCGGCGTCGCCCGATTTTACGCTGCGGGCCAGGTACTCCATCTTCTTCACCTCTTTCCCCAGCGCCGCCAGCGCCGCCGCTTGATTTTCAATTTTTGCCACAACGGTTTGCTGCCACAGCTGCTTTTTCAGCGGCTCCGACGCCTCTACCTGCGCCTTAAAGCGCTGCGTCTGCAAGGTGTGCCCATCCAAATTCAGCATCATGCCCACCGGATGGTGCGCCTCGTTGCAGTGAATAACCGCCACGTTATTTTCCAGCAACGCCGTCAGCAGCCCGTGCGTAACGGTGATTTGTTGATGGTCTAAAATCAGCAGCCCAATATCTTCCACCGGACGGGTAGCTACAGATTTCTCCTTAAGCGTATCCGGCAGGGTTTCGTTTCTTTCCACCTCAGGCAAACGCACCACCAGCTGCTTATTCCGCAAGCTCAAGTAGGCCGGAGAGCTGAAGTAAAGGGTTTGCTTGATCATGATTCAATCAGATTTAAACTTTATGTATGGATTTGCTTTATATCCATGCTTTATACTAATGCGATATTCCCCAACCAATCTATTTGTACTTTGATACACGTGTCTTGAATCTTCAAAGGCTTCTTCGCGCTCTTTTTTGCTATTTGGCTTTTTATAAAAACTTCACCGGATTCAAAAGGAGAACTCTTACCGTAAGAACCATATTCAACAAAATTCAATTCTTTCATCGGAATTTTCTTTTTGCCTTCATTTTGAATTTTCAATGCTTCCAAATCTTCTTTACTCAATTTTTTTGCTACATTAATTACATTCGCATAGTTGTGAGGGACAAAGAAACAGTTTTTACTTGTAAATTTGACAACTTTATAAATGCGTTTGCAAAACTCTTTTTTGTTCTCCTTATTTTCGATCCATTTTTCAAACTCAGCCTTTGGTAAATTCAGTACAACATCGTCGCCGCTTGTCGGTAAATAAACCAATTCATTGTGTTGCAATGTAAATAATATTTTTTCGGGTTTTTCCTTGTGTTGTACTCTAAAATCATCTGCAATTTTTCGTTTAAATTCAGTATTATTATCTTTCAATGTGGCATTAGCAATAGCAACAGAATCGTATAATGAAGCAATGTCAAAAATCCGCGTGTTGTTTTTTTCCATTACCAAAAACAAATAATTATCGCCGGTAATAACACTTTGTTTTTCGTTGTTGCCGTAAAGGCATTGCAATTTGCTGTCTTTCTTTTCTTCTTTGTTGTACCAAATTTTTACTTTGTAAACAGGCGGCTTTAATTCTGTTGGTTTCTTCCTTTGGAAACGATTTTCGTTGAAAATTTTCAATCCTTCTCCCGAAAAAGCCTCTTTCATAGAATCATATTTTTTTCTATGCTCATCAATCTCTTTTCTTAAAACATCGTCTATGATTTTTGAAATATCTTTTGCTGACAATTTTGAAATGTCTATTGTTTTTGTATCACGCCCTTCCAGTTTCCCGTAATACGTTTCTTCATGAAGTGCTGCTCTGATTTTCAGTTGATTTTTCAGTTGTTTATGGGGTGTGTTTTTGTCAAATTTATCAACGGAATGATGTAATTTATCTTTCACTTTATGAGAAACCGCCATTGTTTCCAAATGTTCGCGAACTTGAGCCACAAAACCGTCAAATGGCAGGTCAAATTTTCTCGAGCTTTCCATTTTTTGCAAAATTTCATCCCTGCGATGTGCCTCCAAATTAAAAAATGCATCTAAAATTGTTTCACCTTCTTTTTGCTCAATTTTAAATTCTTCTTTACGTTTGGATAATTCTTCCTGGACATATTTGTTCAAATTATTTAGGCGCTGAATGTGGCTTTGCTCGGTAAAGGCAACAACTAGTGCATCAATTGCGTGATGACGGTGGTCGTAACGCTTGCTCCAATTTTCGATTTTGTAAATATATTTTTGTTGTTCTTTGTCGTAACATCTTGTAATCCAGTTTGTTTTAGGATTGCCATTTTTATCTAAATCCCAAAGTTCCATTTGCTTGAAACGATTTTCCGTCATTTCCATAAACAATTTTTTCAATCCCCAACGGCTGCGTAAGAAGTCGGTTACTCCGCCTGTACTTGTCTTTACATTTTCGCTGCCAACAACTTTTGCCAATTCATTTTTTACAGCAACTGAAATATATTGCGTATCTTTTAATTGTCGCTCAACAGGATTTGACGGGATTTTTTCTGCCAATAAATTCTTTTTCTTTTTGCCAAAGAAATTGTCATTTACATTTTTAATAAAATCATCAACAGATAGAATTTTATATTTTGAATTCTGCTGTGTAATATATTCCCACGCAGTACGATTGCTTTTTTCTTTATTTAATGCTCCTTCAACTAATACTTTATTGGAAAAAGAATCGTCATAATATCTCTGTTTCGGAAGAATATGATCAATTTGGTATGTGTCAAATGATTCAATAGTCAACGTTTTGCCCGAATATGGAGAAATATATTTTTGCTGTTCATACAATCTGTATTTAAGGATATTTTCATCTGTTATCGCAATACTTTCTTCTTGTAATCTTTTTTTGACTCTGTCATTTGTTTTTTTGCTTTTCAGCTGCCCTTTGTAAATTTGTTCCCTTTCTTGTGTGCTGTTTTTCAAATCTCTTGCCAATTCTACACGTATTTCTAATTCTTGGGGGTTGAATTTGTACTGTTTCCAGATAGCTTTTATTACTTGCATTGTTTCATTGGCAAGTTGCTCAACAATAGGGTTTCGCAAATTTCTCTCCATATATTTTATTTCATGATAATTGGATATTTGAGGTTTTATTGTTTCGGCAGTATGTTTACCATAAACTAATGAAATAGCAAAAGATTCCATTATCCCGCCCTTTTGTAAAGCATCAGGATTGTTCTTTACAAAATCAGTCACAAAATCTTCTAAGTTGTAATCTGCACTGTCAATAATCTTATTTGTATCAATCAAATGTTTAATATTGTCAAATTTTGCTTTTAGTGTTTCTGAAACATTTTGTGGATTGGGCTGCATCAAGGGCAAAATATTTTGGAGCGCTTTTGTCGACAAACTTGCATATTTTCTTGGAAACTTTATATTCTGAGCCAGCTTTAAGGCTAAATCTGTCGCTGTTTCTCTATTGGTATAAATTTGCAACAATTCAATAATAGAAGAAACTCGCCTACTTGTCGGTTCGTATTCACTTCCATCATGATTTCTAACATCAAAAATTACTCTCCATATTTTCTCAACAATCTTTTCGTCTTTCGTCAGAAAATCTTCAAAGAAATTATCCAGTATTTTTTTTATAGATATTAATGTATCACAGCCTTTTAATTTTGCTTTGACATTTAGCCCATTCAAAAAATATTTTTTTTGTTCTTTATCTAATTTTTCCGTTTTCGACTTGTTTAAATTGAGAATATCAATAACTGCCCCAAAACTAACTTCCTTTTGAGTTTGCAATTTTTCATAAAGCGCTTGTTTTTCTTCTTCTGTTAGATACCTGTTTTTATACCGATATTTAGTGTTTGATTTTTTTGATGTTTTATCATAAATCGGGATTTTATTTCCAAATAAATCTTCTTCAGATCCAATAGGAATTAATTCAACTTTCGTTGTAATATAAAGATTGTTGATTTGTTTCCAACATCTAAACTCCTGAAACAGTGGATGTGTTATAGGGATAACTTTTTCTTCCTTTTCGAATTGACAATTGCCAATGAGTTCTGTTTGTGCTTTTAGTGGTCGTTGGTAGTAAATAATTTGCTCTTTGATAATGTATTTTAGCCCGCCATCTATAGCTTTTTTTCTTAATTGTTGTTGTGTTTCGCTTGTTCCGGGGAAAATATAATTAGCTATTTTCTCCAAAGTTTCCATTGGACAGTTTTTAAGGGTGTCGTGTGTATTTGCTTGTGTTTCCCATACTTGGTCAAACTCTTCTTTATACCTGTTTCGCAGGAAAACACGGTTTCTTATTTTTGTCCATTTATTTGCTTGCAAATCTCGTAAGCGCAAATTGCTGATAAAAATTTTTTCTTCTTTCAAAATTTTTTCGGTGGCTTCCATATCTTTGCGCCAATTTGATTTTTGAGGTAAGGCAAATGTAATTGTTTTTCCGGTTTTTGTTTGTTTAATACGAATTTCCAATTCTTCTTCCTGCCCAATTTTTTCTTCTAAATTTTGCAATTCTGTTTGCCCTTCTTTTTCCTCGTCATCTAACAAAACCGTAACATCATATTTATTTTGCTTTTCTCCCTTGCTCGTTCCTCCTCTTACGGTAAAAGTGTCTTCTGATTTTTCTACTTTTACAATTTCAACTTTTTGAACAATAACCTTATATAATTTTTTTGTGTCATCATTGCTATCATCATCAGTTTTTTTCTTTTTTCTCTCATCATCGTTATTTCCACCGGCATAACCTCTCAACTGATTGAAATTATAAAGTATTTTTCCAAAATCTTTTAGGCCAACAGGATTACTCAATGCATGAACTTTTAATTTATAATATTCTCTTGAATCTAGCTGCATCGTATCTTTTTTTATAGGGAGTAATTCCAATTCCTGTATTTTTGTTGGTTCCGGTATCCTATTCTTAAATTGAAATTGTTCCGGTAGCATACCCAATGTGTGAAGAATAAAGAGAAGTTTATTCCTTCTGATTTTGTAACGCTTATTCATCTTGCGACTTGTTCGTTTTTCTCTCCGATCCACATTTTTCGTAATGCCAACACCATTTTCAAAGTCTTGCTTGTCTGTTCCCATGGGAATAATACGGCTTCCCATTCCTACAATTTTTTGGTTGCCCTTATCAACCAGCGCCCACCCGATACTGTTAGTACCAAGGTCTAAGCCTAATATTTTTTCGCTCATGATGTTTGTTTTAGATTGTTACTTATGATTTTTTACGATTTTTCCATTAACTATTTTTGCCGCTTCAAAAATTTTTACATACCCTTGCACCCAAGCAAATCACAATAAGGATTATTTCGTTGTGAAAACATTAAGGCACCCCTCGACTTTTAAACGGGGGCTTTTTTGTTGTTTGCCGCAAACACATGTAAAAGAAGCCCAAAGGTATGAAAATTTTTCACAAGGAAAAAACTTTGCAGCTATTTTTAAAGGTTTTAGATTCGACATCTCAATGCAACTTTATCGTGCAAATATAGGAAGAAAATTTCTTTTGGTGACTAAAACTTTAAATTTTTTCTGGGTCTGCTGTTGATTTTATGCTGAATTTTCTTTATTTGGCGCTCACTAAAGTCATCGAAGTTCGCTTTT
This sequence comes from Prevotellaceae bacterium, assembly GCA_031284065.1. Classification (GTDB taxonomy): domain Bacteria; phylum Bacteroidota; class Bacteroidia; order Bacteroidales; family UBA932; genus JAITMY01. Next base: position 504 of record JAITAP010000212.1, on the reverse strand, counting down.
TGGGGGATGTACTGCCGAATAAGCTTGTTGGTATTTTCGATGAGCCCCTTTTCCCAAGAGGAATAGGGGTGTGTGAAAAAAAACTGAGCTTTCAGCGCGCTGGCGATGGCCTGATGGTCGGCAAACTCCGTTCCATTGTCGCCGGTGATGGTGTGCACGTGCTGCCGGTAGGCGGTAAGCAACCTGGCGACAACTTTCGCCAACTCGCTTGCATTCTTTCCGTGCGGAAGCTTCTCCATCATCATAAAAGCGCTCTTCCGCTCAACTAGGGTAACTATAGCACCCCGATTGTTTTTGCCCACAATGGTGTCAATCTCCCAGTCTCCGAAGCGCCCTTTTACATTCACGATGTCCGGACGCCGGTCAATTGGGGTTCGATTTTTGATGGGTATTTTGCTACCCGTCGAGCGCCTGCGATGCTTCATTCGGTGCCGTGTATGGGTGTAAAGCGTACCGCCCTGCTCCCTGTCCAGCCGGATGAGCTTGTAGATGGCTTCATGGCTG
>JAITAP010000195.1 GCA_031284065.1 Prevotellaceae bacterium | reverse complement strand
TACGGCCATTTAAGGATTATATCATAGAAGTGCAAAAGTAGGATTTATTTTTGTGGCAAGCAACGTCGTTTGCCATTTTTTGGCTATTTGGAAGCACGATTGACCGACTAAAATTTAGTTTCATTTTTATTTAATTGACAATCAATTTATTGCGCTATAAATAGTCGCTTTTGAAACTTATCCCTGCGGGACTTGGGAAGAGTGCGCTATCGTTAACCGCAGGCTAAACAGGTTAAGGGCTGAAAGCCCGCAATCATTAGCGTAGGGCAACGCCCTACGAAAGGAATGAGGCACCCGTCGTAAGCCCTGAAAGGGCGAAATCAATTTGCGGAAAAAACGGATTACGCCCTTTCAGGCAGGGGCTACTTGCCACTCGTCGCTCCGCAGGTCGTTGCCCTACGCTAACGGATTACGCCCTTTCAGGGCTTGGGGGAGGCGCGGGGGCGCGGCGTTCGTAGGGCGTTGCCCTACGCTAATGGATTACGCCCTTTCAGGGCTTGGGGGAGGCGCGACGAGCGGCGTTCGCAGGGCGTTGCCCTGCGCTAATGATTTCGCCCTTTCAGGGCTTAACCTGACGGCGCAGAACTAAAAGCCTGCGATTAATCAAGTGTCGTCCCTGCGGGACTTACACGGCGTTAGCCAATTCAAAATTCAAAATTCAGAATTCAGAATTCAAAATTTTATAATGTGTTCTCGTTGCAACAAAGTCATTTAGAGTTTAGAGTTGGCTTGCGCCAGCCCATTCTATACTCTAAACTCTAAGAACAGCGGAGCTACAAAAACGGCAGGTAGATGTAACACGCTACGTATGTGTAGGCAAAGAAGTCGTTGTAGTGGTTGGTTTGCAGGCGGGCTGCACGTTGCGTTTGTATGTTTGCAGGGTTGTTCCAGTAGCTTGTCCCCGCAGGGTCGCGGGTGAGGGCGGCGTTTTGGTCGCTTTTGCCCTTGCGCGCCGCCTTGCCGCTCACGCCGTCTATGTCGTCGGAAAGCGTAAAGGTAAAGGATGTCCCAAAGCGAATGTTGACGGTTGGCAAAACCCTGAAGTCAAAGCCTGCCTCAAGCGGAAACCCTACCGTTACCGTACTTATTTTCTGGCCGTACAGCTTGGCGGATTTCAGCTTCGTCTCGTATTTTTTGTCGTAGGTGGGGAACAATGTGTTGCCGAGGTCAAATTCTGCGTCCCGGTAGTTTTTCAGGCGTTGTAATTCGTACTCCACTCCGTTGGCGCTTCTGTCGGCGTATGGATTAAAAAACAAAATATTTACGCCGGTCGAAATGTAGGGGTAGATATTTTGCATACCGGGAATGACACGTATCCTGTATTCTCCCTGCAACGCAATGTTGAAAAGATTGGAGCGAAAGTTGAGGTTGCCCTCTTCGTAAAGGGTTAGGGGCGTCAGCGAATTTGGCGACATTTGCGCCATCGGATTGTTTCCGGAATACTTTTGCGAGCTCTTGAGGTAGGCGTACATAAAGCCTGCTTTTGCGCAAAATTCCCCCATTTTGCCAACTTCCAGCAGGAGGTCGAGCTTTGCGCCCGGGTAACCGGAAAACCAGTGATGCCCGCTGGTAGGGCGCACGTCTCCGTAAAATGACAAAATGCCTGTGCTAACGCCTCCGTAAGGTCTAACATCCAAGCCCAGCCAATCGCCAATCGCTGACTTTGACGACGGCAAATATCTATTCGGCGCTGCAATTGCCGCTGCCGACAGGCAAAAAACAAATCCAACAAGTACAATGAACTTTCTTAACGTCTTCTTTAATCTCCAAACCATCCTTCTTCCTCAACCTCCTTCTTGTGTTTTTCATCGTTTTCTATTTGAAATCATCAGGGCTTCCTGTATCGTAATGCGGTCTCCGTTGTAGTAGCAGGTAACAAATGCGTCGGTAATACCTTTGCGCCATACCTGATTGCGGTAGCTTTGCGCTTGCTCGTATTTTCTAAATGGGCCAATCACATACTTGTACGGGTATTGCCTTTCGTCGGTATCAAGTTTTTCTTCCGTTACCAAGTCGTTAATATTATACTGCTGCCTGAAGTAATCGGCAAAATCCTGCACCGGCTGCCGCGTTGCCAGCAGCTGCACCTTAAATACCAGGCCGCGCTGCATGGTGTGGCTTACTTTTTTTTGCGCCGGAGGCGCTTCAAAAGTTTGCGAAGCTGCCGCAAGCGGAGGAACGGGCACATGAACGCTGAAATCAACCGCGCGCTCTACAACCTTTACGCTTGCTTCGCTCATGCTATCGCTGCCTGCTCTACCGCTGTAGGTGAATACTCCCTGTATGGAAAGCGGTTCTGTCCCCTGCCACGGTACTACCTTGTACGCAATCACAAAGTTTCCGGTGTCTTGCGGCAGCTCTGTCCACACAAAGCTGATTTTGGTGTTGCTACCGTCTTTCCGGAACAGCGCGCCCTTAGTTTCGATTTCCTCTATTTTTGAAACGGATGCGGATAGCGTTTCGTCAATTCTTCCGCTTCCGCTAAGCGACCCTTTCGCTATTTGAATATTAACGTAGTATTCGTTATCAACCATGTAAGGTTTCTGCCGCACGGCAAAAATGTTTGCGGTATTTGTTTCGCTTCTTCTTCTGCTTGCGGTAGAGGCTTCCGGAGTGTTACTTGGGAAAGCGGCTGACGGCTGAGATGCGGGAGGTTGCGAAGCTCCTGTCCACTGTTGTACATTTTCGGCTTGGTAATCCTCTATGCTAATGGCTTGCCCTGCCTCAACCTGTGGCGACGGAGCAACAACGGTTTCTGTCTCCGCTTCGGAGGCTTGGCGCTCAAGTCCTGCCATGTAGGTGAAGCGACCGGACAAGTGCAGCTTACCTTGCAGGCGCGGGTCGGTAATGCGAATACGGTAGCTGATGTTGATTGTCGGCGTTTCGGGCAGGTTGGGCCAAATAAAGCGCACGCGCTGATCAATAAACGAAAATTCGGCGCCGGCATTTTCGGTATCTATTTGTTCTGCCTCAAAACCTTTGGGCAAATCCGTATGAAACCGCGCAAATCCTTTTACGTTTTGGTTGGTGATGGAGAGGTTCACTACGAAAGATTCTCCCGCCCTTACCTGCTGTGGGGCATCCATTTGAAGCGCTACTTGAGCTGGCATGTCTTCTGCCTGTAGCTGGTTCATGCTGAAAGTTGATGCAACTACTAGTACTAATAATTTTTTCATATTTCGCGAAAACATGGAACTTACATGTATTAACGCACAAAAGTACGTAATTATTGCGGATTTTCTTAACAAAGAAAGATATTTTTATTTGATTTTTACGGATTATAACTATTGTCAGGATGCAAAGTGTTGATATTAAGAATGTTATAAATATAATATATTTTTCATCTGGATAAAAAATCAGGGGCGGTAGGGAGAATTATCCTCCACCGCCAGATTTTTGCGCTGGGTAATGCACGTTGGCACTTCGCTGAAGTAGTGCGTAACGTATATCAGCGACTTGTTTTTTTGTGTGCAAAACACTTCTATAATTTGGGTAACCCGCGCCTTGTTAGACAAGTCTAATCCGTGCATCGGCTCGTCCAAAATCAGCAGCTCCGGATTTTTTACAAATGCCCGCGCAAGCATCACCATGTGCTGTTCGCCAAACGATATTTTCAAGAAATATTTTTCCCTGAGGTGCGATATTCCGAATACTACCATCCATTGCCACGCCATTTGCCGCTGTTGCTGCGTGCACTTGTGGTGCAACCCGACGTGGTCAAAAAATCCCGAGCAAACGACGTCGATGCAGGCGAGGTCGTCGCGGTAGTACAGGAGTAGCTCCGGCGAAGCGTAGCCAATGTGCTTCTTAATGTCCCAAATGCTTTCGCCCGTGCCGCGCTTTTTTCCGAAAAGCAAAAAATCGTTGGCGTACGCCTGCGGGTTGTCGGCGCAGATTAGGCTGAGCACGGTTGACTTGCCCGCTCCGTTGGGGCCAAGCAACGCCCATTTTTCGCCTTTTTTTATGTGCCAGTCCAAGTTTTTCAGAATGGAGCGCGCTCCGTACCGGATATTAATATCGTGCATATCCAGCGTTATGTGGTAGGGCGGCTCGGTGGTGGTCTGCACCGGCGGGAGGATGTACGATTGGGGCTGCGCAAACAGGGTTTCATGGAGCTCTTTGTCGGCAAAGAAATCGGCGCGGCTCACGCCCGGCAGGCAGCGCATACGAAAGAACGGAAGCACATGCGTTACCACGTCGGGAATTTCGTCGGGATTTGAGAGGAGGAGCATCAGCTGTATGTTTCCTTGCTGCACCAGCTGCGCCAGCAGCTCGTTGAGCATCGTGCGCGACTTTTCGTCAAGCCCTACGTAGGGATTGTCCAAAATCAGCACTTTGGGGATAGATTTCAGCGCGTTGATAATAAGATATTTGCGAAGTTCTCCGCTGGACAGGCAGATGATATTCTTATCCAGCAAATTTTCGATACTAAACAGCGCTATCAGCTTCTCCAGCTCCGCTTCGTTGCACGATTTTTGCAGCAAATCGCGCACCTTTGGCGTTTCTTCTTCCGTAGCATGCCATCGCTGCTGGTAGTACAGATTTCGGGAATCGGCCAAGCTGTACATGTCGCGAAAGCTGACGCACCTTACCTTTTCGTGCAGCGGGGCGTCGCCGGGTATGTTGTACGAAATGGAGCCATCGGCAAGGGGCAGCTTGCCTGTCAGCAGGTTGGCAAAAGTAGTTTTCCCTGCACCGTTGGGGCCTATTACTGCCCAATGCTGGCAGGGGAGCAAGTCGAAGCTAAGCGGCGTTTCAAAGCGAAGCTCAGGGTTACGGAGCGTGGCGTTGGTTATATGAATGAGTGGGGTTGACATAACTAATCAGGATTCAAAATTTCGCCTCTTAAGGGTGAGGCATAACTAATAAATTTATTTTTTTTAAGATGGTTTATAACGGTTTCTACCGTAGCTGCGCCAAGTTTTTTCCCATTGGCGTCGAGTGGGAGCTTGTACTCGGCGGGTTTGGTCGCCATGTAGCTGTTCATTGCCACCGAGTAGCGCTTGTCGGGATTGAGCGGCTCGCCGTTGGGCAGGGTGACGGTTACCGTCACATCGCCGCCCGCGGGCTGAATTTTGTAGCTAATCCCCGAAGCGCACAAGTCGATACGGTTAAAGTGCAGGTAGGTGGTTTGTATGAATTGCTTCACCGCGTTGCCGGTCATATCGAAGCAAACGATTTCGTTTCCGAACGGGTCGGCGCAGTAAAGGCGGCCGACGGTAATTTTGCCCTGATGCAGCGTATCCAGCCGTATTCCCTTTACATTTTGCAGCACAATATCTGCGCCGGTTTCGCTGCGCATGGCGTCGCAAAAAAAGTTGCCAATGTTCATCCGTCCGGCAATGGTATTGGCGAGCGTAGCCACAGCGTGGTTAAGCGCGGGGTTGTTGTTGTACTCTTTTACTTTGCGCGCAGCAAGCGTGTCTCTCTGCGTGAGCTGCGCCACGTCAACCAGATGGCTGCGCTTGCTCGCCACGCGCCCGTTGCGCAGCGTGACGGTGGTATGCCCAATGCAGCGCGCGTAGCGATACGCCTGCGTTATCAGCACGCCGTTGGCTACCACGCCGCTATCGAGCCGGGTGTGCGTATGTCCGCCCACAATCAGGTCTATTTCGCCAAAGCGCATGGCAAGTAGAGAGTCTTCGGGCAGGCCGATATGCGTGAGGGCAATTAGCAGGTTGCTTTTTTGGCGCAGCGGGGCATACTTTTCAAATTCGCTTTGCGGATTGGAGAACCGGAGCTTTTTTAGCATGTTGCTATGCGCTTCGGGGCGTTCCTGCGTCAGCCCTACAATGCTGATTGTTTCGCCCGATTTGACGAGCTGTATGTACGGCGGCATTGCCGGAATGGGGCTGCTGTCGGTGTTGAGGTTGGCGCATACAAACGGGAAGTTGGCTTGCGCAATTCTCTTGGCGAGCGTTTCCTGTCCGTAGTCAAACTCGTGGTTGCCGGGCACGCTTGCGTCGAAGCGCAGGTCGTTCATCAGGTCGATGACCGGGTAGCCCTTGTGGGGGTAGAAGTCCACCACAGGGTTACCGGAAAAGAGGTCGCCCGCCGAGAGCAACAGCACGTTGGGATGCCGCTCCCGCTGTTCGCTCACGTAGGCGGCAACCTTGTCCCAATCGTCAATGTAGCCGTGCATGTCGTTGAGCGAAAGGATAACGATTTCCGTTTCCCTGTCGTTGCAGCTCGACAGGGAAAACAGCAAGAAAAAAATAAGTAATCGACTACGCATATTTCTAAGAATATTTACGCCGAACAGTCGGCGGTGCTTGTAATTTGTAACTCCTATACTTTTTATAACTCCTAATTTCTACAGCTGCTTCATAAGGTAGATGTAGGTGGGAAAGTGGTCGCTATAACCGCCGGTGAACGCTCCGCCGGAGTACGTTCGGAGCGGGTATCCTGCGTACCTTCCCTCTTTTTGCCGGAGGAAATCCTTGTTGAAGACCCCCGATTTGTAGAATTTGCAGGTTGAGGAATCCTTTCCGAGCAGGGGCTCGGAGACTATAATCTGGTCAAAGAGATTCCAGCTGTCATCCCACGCCAGCGAGCCCACGCCGTCTCTAAACCACCGGTACATGGTGTTGTAAAGCCCGCCTTTTCCGGTTTTTTCCACCGACGGACGCGCTTTAAGTATTTTGGTCAGGCTTTCGTTGTCAGGGTCGTCGTTAAGGTCTCCCATGATGATAATTTTTGCGTTTGCGTCTGCGCTGTAGAGCGAGTCCACAATGCTGCGGCAGAGCGCTGCCGCGCCGTTGCGCAGGGGCTTGCTGCGCTTTTCGCCGCCGCGTCGCGAGGGCCAGTGCATCACGATAATGTGCACCAGCTCGCCGTTGAGCAGACCCGACGCTACGAGCTGGTCGCGCGTGCGAAAGTCCGGAGCGTCCGGTATTGTCAGGCGCACCGAGCGCGAGCCAAGTACGCGGAACAGGCTTTTCCGGTAGAGCAGCCCCACGTCAACGCCGCGCGCATCGGGCGAATCGTAGTGCACAATGCCGTAGTTGAGCTCGCTAAGCGGCGGCGTTTTAATCAGGTCTTCGAGCGTCAGGCGGTTTTCTATTTCCGCCACGCCCAGAATGGCCGGCGGCGACGGAAGTCCGTCAGCGCCTATCTTGCTGATGACCGACGCCATGTTGCGCAGCTTGTGCTCGTACCGCTCCGCAGTCCACTTGTTTACGCCGTCCGGAAGGAACTCGGAGTCGTTGCTGTTGGGCGATTTGATGGTATCGAAAAGATTTTCGAGGTTGTAGAACGCAACGCAGGTGGCCACGTATTTTTGTTTTTGCGCAAAAATATCCTTTGCCGGCAGCATTAGCCACACCAGCCATATCGCTATATATAGTATATTTTTATGTTTCATCGGACGCCCGAATTTATTTACCTTGCATTTATTTTTTAAGGTGTTTGCGAGTTTATTACGCTCGGCAAAATTACTCACTTTTCTTTTATTTTTCAAAGTGTTCGCAAATTTTCTGCGCTTGGTTCAGGTTTTTGTACGCTCAACATTTTCTTACGAGGCCGCGCAGAGATTTGCCTTATCTCTCCAGTTCAGAGACTCACGCCACATTTACTCTCAAATATAGTCATAATTTCCGATAGAAAAACTCATTTCGCAGGTCGCAAATTATCTTTGTGAAAAATTAATATTTCAACATATCAATATTTCATCTTTTAGTTGTATCTTGTGATATAATTTCTGTTGTTTTGAACATTTATTTGAAAACTGTAATATATAAGTGCATTTATGAAGAATTTTGTAACTACTATATGTTTTATGACAGCGCTTACGCTGTCAGCATTAGCGCAGCTTGCCGCCGATAGCGCTTCTATCGCGGGCTCGCTGCCGAATGAAGTGAACGGCACACGCTTTGCCCGCTCGGCAACCAATGCAATGGCCGCGCCGGACGTGAGCCGCGATGTGGTGGAGCTGGATATCGACGAGGATGACGGCGGCGGGCAGAGCGTATCGGGTTTGCTGGGCGCTTCGCGCGACGTGTTCGCCTCGCAGGTGCAGTACAGCTTGAGCGCATTTCGCTTTCAGCAGCGCGGCTACGGGTCGGGCTACTCGTCGATTTACTTCAACGGATTTTCGCTGCAAGACCCCGAAACCGGGTATGCCAGCTACAGCGTGTGGGGCGGGCTGAACGACGCGCTGCGCAGCTACGTTACGCGGTATGGCATGGAGCCTTCGGAAACGTCGTTTGGCAACTTTGCCGGCGTAACCGCGTATAATACGAAAGCGTCGGGCTACCGCAGGCAAAGCAGCGTGTCTATCGCCATCTCCAACCGTACCTACGAGTACCGGATGATGGCGACTACCGCCAGCGGGCTGACGAAAAATGGCTGGGCGTACGCGCTCTCGGCTTCAACGCGGCTGGGAGAATCGGGGTACGTGAGGGGCACGCCGTACGAAGCATTTTCCTACTTTTTGTCGGTAGAAAAGCAATTTGGCAAGGCGCACAGCCTTAACCTAACCGTTATGGGCGCACCGTTGCAGCGCGGCATGTCGAGCGCCGTTACTCAGGAGGCATACGACCTGTACGGCAGCTACTCCTACAACCCGCGATGGGGCTACCAAAACGGCAAAGAGCGCACGGCGAGAATCCGCAAGACGCACCTGCCGCTGGCAATGCTCAACTATGCGTGGAGCATTAGCGAACGAGCAAAGCTGGAGGCGGGCGTTTCGCTCCTTATGGGGCGCAACGGAACATCGGATTTGGACTGGTTTGAGGGCAACGACCCCAGACCCGACTACTACCGCAAGTTCCCCAGCTACCAAACCGACCCCGCAATGAAGGAGTGGTACGCGCAGCAGTGGAGCGCGCACGACCCCGCCACCACGCAAATCAGCTGGGATGCGCTGGTAGCGGGAAACTACAACGCCAACTTTGGTAATGCCTTTGGCGACCGGCAGGCAATGGCTATCGTAAAGGAATACCGCAACGACCAGCGCACGGCGAGAGGCTTTGCCAGCTACGCCAACCACCTTAACCGCTACGTGTCAATATACGGCGGGCTGGAGGCGCAAGCCTACAAGGGAATGTTTTTTCAGGTGGTGAAGGACGCTTTAGGCGCAGACTACTACCTGAATGTTGATAAGTTTGCCGCGAGCGATAATGTCCTGACGCCTCAAAATGCTTACTACGACTTGAACGATAGCAACCTCAAAAAGCGCGTTGGCGATAAGTTCGGCTATGACTACAGCATTTTCCAGAACAACGTTTCGGGATGGGCGCAGGCTAAGCTGAGCTACGGACGCTTTGACTACTGCGTGGCGGGAAAGGCAGGCTACGCCGAGTTTTGGCGCGACGGGAAGATGAACAACGGACGCTTTGCCGCAACAGGGCGCTCTTACGGAACCTCAAAAAAGGAAACGTTTGCGCACTACGCCGCCAAAGCCAACGCTACCTGCAAAATCACGGGGCGCAACTACGTTTCGGTAAACACCGGCTACGAGCTTCGCCCGCCGCTGTTCAAAAATACCTACCTGCAAGAGCGCTATCACGATTTCACTGTGGAAGATTATGGCTTGAGCGTCAACAGCGAGCAGATATATAGCGCCGACGCAAGCTACTACTACAGGGGGGCAAACCTCCGGCTGCGCGCGTCGGGGTACTACACGCAGAGCAAAAACGCATCGGAGGTAAAGGTGTTTTACATGGAAGGCGCGTCTGCGCTGGTGGAGTACATTGCGCAGGGCGTGGATACACGTTACACGGGCGGCGAGCTGGGCGCGTCCTGCAAGCTGACGACAACCCTTACCGTAGAGGGCGCTCTTGCGCACGGCTGGTATGGCTACACCTCAAACCCCAACACCGCCGTCATTGCCGACGACGAGGCCGCAAAGGTTGACGCCATCGCTTTTCACAAAGCCTACATTACGGGCTACAGCGTTGGCGGGAGACCGCAAACGGCCGGAACGCTGTCGCTAACGTACCGCTCGCCGAGCTACTGGTTTGCGGGTATTACCGGCAGCTTTGCCGCAAACTCCTACATCGAAATCAACTATGACCGGCGCACCTACGAATCCGTGTCCTTTTTGCCCGGAACGCCGCAGTATGAGCAGCAGCTGGAGCAGGAACGCTATCCGGCAGCTTACACGCTGGACGCTTTTGGCGGCGCTTCGTGGCGGTTGCGCAATGCCGGAATATTCGGGATTAACGGAAATGTACAAAATATTTTGAACAGCAACTTTAAAACGGGCGGGTTTGAGCAGCTGAGGTACGACGTGGCGTCGCTCAACAAATTCCCATCAAAGTACTACTACAGCTTTGGCTTGACGTTTTTTGTGCAAATGTACTACCGCTTTTGAGAGTTTAGTTATTAGAGTTTAGTTATTAGTTATTAGATATTAGAGTTTAGAGATTAGTTATTAGAGATTAGGTATTAATCATTAATCACTAATCATTAATCATTAGCTACAAGTATCGTATTGCGCGCTTAAACTGTTCGCCTCTGTCTTCGTAGTTCTGGAACAGGTCGAAGCTGGCACATGCGGGCGAAAGCAGCACCGTGTCGTCCTTAGCGCTCAGCTTGTAGGCGACCTTTACCGCCTCCTCTGCCGAGCGCGTATCCACAATCTCGCTCACCACGTCTTCAAATGCCTCGTGAATCTTGCGGTTATCCACGCCCAGGCAAACGATAGCTTTTACCTTTTGCCTCACCAGCTCCAGCAGCTCGCCGTAGTCGTTGCCCTTGTCCACGCCGCCTACAATCCACACGGTGGGCGTGGTCATGCTCTCCAGCGCGTACCACGTAGAGTTGATGTTGGTTGCCTTGCTGTCGTTGATAAACAGGATTCCGCCTACCCTGAGCACAGGCTCCAGCCGGTGCTCTATGCTTTCAAAGCTCATCAGGCTGTTGCGGATATGCTCCTTCTTTATCTTCAACACCTGCCCTGCAATGCTTGCAGCCATTGAGTTGTAAAGGTTATGCTTTCCCTTGAGCGACAGCTCGTCCAAGAGCATTTCAAAAGAGTTATTTTTGTACATTGTCGTAAATTTATTACTGTTTAAACATGCCCCCTGAGACGTTTGCTGCCGCTGGCTAAAGCTAAGCAGCTGCGCCTGTATTTTTGTTTCTGCCAAATATTTCATCGTTAGCTCATCGTCTGCGCAGTAGATGAAGCAGCCTTTTTTATCCATATTCTGCGCAATACGAAATTTAGACCGCGCGTAGCTTTCGAGCTTGTAGCCGTACCTGTCCAAGTGGTCGGGCGTAATGTTGAGCAGCACGGCAACGTCGGCTTTGAAGCGGTACATGCCGTCGAGCTGGAAGGAGCTCAGCTCAAGAGCGTAGTAGTCGAAATTTTCGGTGGCTACCTGCAAGGCAAAGCTCCTGCCTATATTTCCGCCCAACCCGACGTTCAGCCCCGCGCTCTTCATTATGTGGTAGATGAGCGAGGTGGTGGTGGTCTTTCCGTTGCTGCCCGTAACGCAAACCAGCTTGGCGTCGGTGTAGCGCGCCGCAAGCTCTATCTCCGAAATGACGGGAACGCCTGCCGCAAGCAACTTTTTCACCACCGGCGCACTATCGGGTATTCCCGGACTTTTGACCACCTCGTCGGCGTTCAGTATCAGCGCCTCCGTGTGTCCGCCCTGCTCGCAGGCAACGCCGTACTTTTGCAGCGTGCCCGCGTACTCCGCTCCAATGCTCCCAAAGTCGGACAAAAAAACATCAAACCCCTTTACGCACCCGAGCACAGCCGCACCTACGCCGCTTTCGCCTCCTCCAAGTATCACAAGCCTTTTTTTCAATTAGGATTACGAATTTAAGAATTAAGAAAATTATGCTTCACACGATATAAGCTTGTGGGCTGTTGCTGTCCACGAATTGCGCGATTTTTCACTAAGCGCCTCGCCATAGCTAATGCAATTCGTGTAATTCGCAGACAAATTATCATATCGCCAACTTTCAATTTTCAGCTCTTCTCGCTACCTCACCTTTAGCGTCAGCACCGCAGCGATTGCCAGCAGGGCGGCAATAATCCAAAACCGCACCACAATCTTTGCCTCCGGCATGTTTTTCTTTTGGTAGTGGTGGTGCAGCGGCGCCATGAGAAACACGCGCCGCCCCTGCCCGTATATCTTTTTGGTACACTTAAAGTAGCCCACCTGAATCAGCACCGACATGCTTTCGGCCAAAAACACGCCGCAGAGTATGGGGATGAGCAGCTCCTTGCGGATAATGATAGCGCACACCGCAATGATTCCGCCAAGCGCAAGGCTTCCCGTATCGCCCATGAACACCTGCGCGGGGTAGCTGTTATACCACAAAAAGCCTATAAGCGCGCCTATGAATATCGCCATAAAAATAACCACCTCTCCGGAGTTGGGAATGTACATTATCCGCAGGTAGTCGGCGTAAATCACGTTGCTCGACAGGTAGGCAAGGATACCAAGCGTTACGCCGATTACGGTAGATACGCCTGCCGCAAGCCCGTCCATTCCGTCGGTGAGGTTTGCCCCGTTGGATACCGCCGTTATAATAAAAATGGTAACCAGCATGAAAATAATCCACCCTGCCGTCTGCCTGTGCTCGCCCAGAACGTCTGGCGCCAGCACGGTGTAGTCAAACTCGTTGTTTTTGAAAAACGGTATGGTCGTTTTCGTGCTTTTATGCGCCTCGCTAAGGAATATCACTCGCGGATTGTCGGCGTTCCCTGCGGCTACCTGCTGGGCTTCGGGGAAGGCGGCAGAAACCTTGTCGCGCACCACAAAAGCATCGCTCGTGTACAGCAGCACGCTGACAATTACGCCCAGCCCAACCTGCCCTACAATCTTAAACTTGCCGTGCAGCCCGGATTTGTTTTTCTTGAAAACTTTAATGTAGTCGTCCAGAAAGCCCAATACGCCGAGCCACGCCGCGCTGATGACCATAATCCACGTGTACATGTTGGCGAGGTCTGCGAGCAGGAGCGTTGGCACAAGTATGCAGAGCAAAATGATAACGCCGCCCATAGTCGGCGTGCCGCTCTTTTGCAGCTGCCCGTTGAGCCCAAGATCGCGCACCTCCTCGCCGATAAGCTTTTTCTTCAGCAGCCTGATAATACGCCTGCCGAACACCAGCCCCATAATCAGCGACAACAGCAAGCCCACGCCGGCGCGAAACGAGATGTAGTTTATCAGTCGCTCTCCGGGAAAATCGTAGGCTTTCCCTAAATAGTTGATGAGGTGGTACAGCATCTTGGAATTTTAAATTTTGAATTATGAGTTTTGAATTACGTTACTGAAATTTTCCACCTCCGCAAACACGGCTTGCAGCGTTTCCTTGTCGTCAAAGTGAAATTTTTCTTTCCCTATAATTTGATAATTCTCGTGCCCCTTTCCCGCCACCAGAATAATATCGTCTTTTCCGGCAAACATCACCGCCGCCTTGATGGCGTCTCGCCGCCCAACGATAGTGAGGGTTTTTTGGCGAGCCTCGTCGCTCACGCCGGCGTACATTTCGGCCAAAATCGCTTCCGGATTTTCGCTTCGCGGGTTATCGCTGGTGAGGATAACCCGGTCGCTGTTCTCGGCGGCCTCACGCGCCATGACGGGGCGTTTGGTTCGGTCGCGGTCGCCGCCGCACCCCACCACCGTAATAATCTTCTGCCCGCTCCGGCGCAGCCTGTTGATGGTGCTTAGCACATTTTTCAGCGCATCGGGCGTGTGGGCGTAGTCCACAATAGCGGTAATGCCTCCGCCCGAGCGCACGTACTCAAACCTGCCCGCCACCGCGCCGAGCGCGCTGAGGATGCGCACCACCTCGTCGTGCGGCGCGCCAAGCAAAATGGCAGCCCCGTAAATGGCGCTCACGTTGTAGGCGTTGAAATCGCCAATGAGCCTTGTCCAAAACTCCGTGCCGTTTACGTCGAGTAGCGTGCCGTCCATCTGCTGCTCAACAATGCGGCACTTAAAGTCGGCGGGCGTGCGCAGCGCGTATGTTTTCACCTGCGCCTTGGTGTTTTGCGTCATCACGCCGCCGTTGCGCTCGTCGGCGTTGGTGAGCGCAAATGCTCCTTTGGGGAGCTCGTCAAAGAATGTCTTTTTTGCCTTAAGGTACTCCTCAAACGTCTTGTGGTAGTCAAGGTGGTCGTGCGTAATATTGCTGAAAATGCCGCCCGCAAAGTGCAGCCCCTCTATGCGCCGCTGCACAATGGCGTGCGAGCTGACCTCCATAAAGCAGTACTCGCAGCCGCGCTCCGCCATTTTGTGCAGCATGTTGTTGATGGCAACCGCGTCGGGCGTGGTGTGCGTTGCCTCTACCCTTTCGTCGTCTATGAGGTAAACCACAGTGGAGATAAGCCCCGCCCTGTACCCTAAGGCTTTGAAAAGGCGGTAGAGCAGGGTTGCGATAGTTGTCTTGCCGTTTGTTCCCGTAACGCCCACCAGCTTCAGCTTTTGCGAAGGGTTGCCGTAAAAGGCGGCTGCCGCCAGCCCTGCCGCGCTGTCGCCGCTTTTCGTTACGGCGTAGCACACGTTGGGGGCAATTTTGTCCGGCAGCTCCTGACAGATCACGGCAACCGCACCCTTGCTCACCGCATCGGGAATAAAAGCGTGCCCGTCCGTCTGCGTCCCCCTGAGCGCAATAAAGCAGCAGCCCCGACTCGCCTCGCGGCTGTTAATGCACACGGAGGTAACCTCAACGTCGGCATTGCCGCGCACCTCCAACGTATTAATTCGCTCTACTATCTTTGTAAAATTCATCGCCTTTATAGTTTTCATATTTCCGGAATTTCAGAATTAACAAATACGTAAATTATGACAACTCTGTAATTCTGTAATTCTGTAATTCAAAATTTAAAATTCAAAATTTATTCTCAGTTGTAGCTCAGCATCAGCGCCACCACATCTCCTGCCATGCAGGGCGTTCCCGGCTCCGGCGTTTGCCGCAGAATTGTTCCCCGCCCCGAAAATCTGACCTTCAAACCGCTATTTTCCAAAATATAGATAGCATCCTGTAGCCCCATATTTTTGACGTTGGGCGTAAGGCTTTTCACCATTCCCCTGCCGTAGGCAGCCACCTCTTTGCCTTGCAGCTCTGTTGTAACCCACTCGCCTGCGTAGTCTTTCGCGTTTATCGTCACGCCAAGCCATCCGAGCGCCTGTTCCAGCTTTGCGTAGCTGCCGCTCTTGGTGTAGGGCGCTTCGGGGAGCGGAGCGCTTTGGGTTACCGGCGGCTGCCACGTGATGGAGCGGGCGTATATCTTTTCGGCTATCGCCTTGAACACCGGCGCGGCAATAGCGCCGCCGTATGCCCTGTTGGGCGTGTCGAACGTTTTGAACGCCACAATGCAGCTGTACATGGGGTTGTCGGCCGGAAAATACCCCGCAAACGACGACAGCTTTTGGTTTGTGTAGCCCCTCTGCGGCTCGGCTATGTGGGCTGTTCCCGTTTTTCCGGCAATCCGGAAGGCGTCGCTCTGCGCTCTTTTTGCCGTGCCGTTCTCCACCGTCCCCACCAGCATTTGGTGCAGGTTGTCCAGCGTATTTTTTGAGCAGATAGAGGCGTGCACCACCTGCGTGGGGAACGTTTTTACTATCCGCCCGTCCTGCCGCACCGCCTTTATAAACTTGGGGTGAACCATCACGCCGCTATTCGCCACCGCGTTGTACAGCGCCAGCGTTTGCATGGGCGTTATCTCCAGCTCGTAGCCGATGCTCATCATCTCGAGCGTCAGCCCCGAAAATCCATCAACCGATTTAATGTACGGTACAACCCCTGTTTTACCGGGTGAAATGTCAAAGTTCACCACCTCCTTGAGCTTGAGCGCCTCAATCCGCTCGGCAAAATCCTTTCTTCCATCCTTGCTCCCGTATATCCTTTTCGAGAGCTCAATGGTGCCCACGTTCGAGGATTTCTCAAACGCCTGCTGGAGGGTCAGCAGCCCTCCTTTCGCGCCCTCATCCTCAAATGTCTTTCCGTACCTTGTTGTCCGTCCGTCGTTGGTGTTCACCGTGTCGGTCAGCTTCAAATTTTTTTCGAGCATAATCATGTACGACGCAAGCTTAAACGTAGAGCCCGGATCTTTGCTATAGTACAGCGCGTAGTTTTCTTCCTCCACAATGCGGTCGTTTCCCTCCCGCTTTTTGTTGGCAATAGCGCGCACCTCGCCGGTAGCCACCTCCATTACAACGGCAGTGCCCCACTCAAGGTCGCGGTTTTTGAGCAGGCTTTTCACAATTTCGCTTTCAGCCACCTCCTGCAAATCCACATCAAGGGTTGTGATAATGTCGCAGCCCTCCACCGGCTCTACGTCGGGCTTGCTGCGCAGGGGTATCCACTGTTTTTTCCCAACGGTACGGTGCTGTTTTTCCATGCCGGGCTTTCCCGCCAGCTCTTTGTTGAAAAAATATTCAATGCCAATGTACCCTTTCCCTTCCCCGTTAATTCGTCCGATTGTATTTCGCGCCATATCCTCGTAGGGTTGCAGGCGGCGTATTTGAGTTTCTACAATCAAGCCGCCGCGATTGGGCGTACTGCGCAAAATAGGCAGCTCGCTCAGCGCTTTCTTTTCGCTGTAAGTAACGCTGCGGTTTACCAAAGGGCGGTAGCGAAACAGCGTCTTGTTGTTGAGAGCCTTCTGCCGGTCGGCCTTCAGCTCTTTGGCGTACGTCGCTGCGCTTTTGTCCTTAAAAATGTTGCTCAGCCCCCGCGCCAGCGAATCCGCGTATTTGTTGAACGTTGAATCGTGAAGCCCTTTGGCGTTGAGGTCGGTAAACACCTTGTACTTGTAAATGCTCGTGGCAAGCAGCTTTTCGTCATGCGCCAAGATATTGCCGCGGCTGACCGGGATAGGCTTTTCTATGTATATTTTTTCGTTGATTGCCGTAACGATGTCCCGCTTGCCGTCCAAGCCGATAGCTATTCGTACCATTTGCGCCACCACCACAAAGCCAACTATTCCGAGCATAATGTATATGATCGCAAAACGAATAGTTATGGTAGATTTTACAGACATATTAAAATTTCAAATTTTTTCATTCAAAAATTGCTGCGGCTACGGCTTACCGTTTACTGCTGCCGCCTGATATTCTCACGGGCGGCGTTTGCGCCTCTTTTAAGTTCAACCCTCGCCGCTCAACCTCTTTTGCCACGCTTGTTTGGCTCATCAGCCATATAAGCTGCGCGTGGGTGGCGGTTGTTTCATCTTTCAGTATGTTCACCTTTTCCTGAAGCTCCACCTTGCGCCGCACCTTGCTTTCCACCGCGTAGCTGTTGAGGATATATAAAAATCCAAGCCCGGCAAGAAGAAAAACAAACCCGATATTGTCGCTCAGTATCCTGCGCAGGTTGGCGTTGCCGGTAATCACATCGGTCAGCTTGAGCTTCGTCCTTTTTTTCTGCTCCTTTACATCCTCAAATTCTACTGGTTTTTTGAAAAACATACGCTATATTTTTTGTGCTACGCGCAGCTTTGCGCTCCGCGCCCGCGTGTTGTGCCTGATTTCTTCCTCATCGGGCAGCGCTACTTTCTTGTTTACGGCCTCAAAGGGCGTGCTCAGGTTTCCAAAAACATCTCTTTCGATTTTACCGCTCACGCTGCCGTACCTTATAAAGTTCTTCACCATCCTGTCCTCCAGCGAATGGTAGGTGATAATCGACAGCCTCCCGCCTGTTTTTACCACCTTTGCCGCCTGCTCCAGCATTTGCGCCAACGCCTGCATCTCCTGATTTACCTCTATGCGCAGCGCCTGAAAAAGCTTTGCCAAGTACTTGTGCTCGTCAAACGGGGGCAGCACGGGGCGAAGTACCTCTACAAGCGCCTTGGTTGTAGTAATGCGCGACTTTTGACGCGCCGCGTCAATAAGCTTGGCGACTCTGGCGGCGTTGCCCAGCTCGCCGTACTCGGCAAAAATTCGGCTCAGCTCCTGTGCGCTGCGCGTGTTGAGCAGCGTTCCCGCCGTGCACCCGCCCTCCCTGTTCATGCGCATGTCGAGCGGCGACTCAAAGCGGAAGGAGAACCCGCGTTCGGCGGTATCAAGCTGGCGCCACGACACGCCAAGATCTCCCAAAATCCCGTCAACTTCCCCCACCGAGTGGTAGCGCAAGTAGCTGCGCAAAAACCGGAAGTTGCCTTTTATCAGCGTCAGCCTTTTATCGCCAACCATATCGCCGTTTTGCGCTGCGTCCGCGTCTTGGTCAAACGCTATCAGGCGACCCTTGCCACCCAAGCGGCTCAGTATTTCGCGCGAATGGCCGCCGCCGCCAAACGTTACGTCAACGTATGTACCATTGGGCTTCACCTCCAAGCCGGATACGCTCTCTTTCAGCAAAACCGGCACGTGATATGGCGTAAAATTTTGAATCTTAATTTATAGATTTATAAATTTACACAATTGCATAATTTTCATTCCTGTAAATGTTGCAATTCTGCAAATTTTACCCGCTCTTTCTTCTCAAGTACTTTCTCCGCAGCGCCACAGCTTCTTCGTCGGAGATGGTGTTGCGCTCGCAGGTAGCCTTATCCCAGAGCTTGATTTTGCTGCCCACGCCCACAAAAATCACATCCTTGCTAATGCCCGCCTTTTCGAGAAACCGCTTTGGCAGCTGTATGCGACCGGCGGAGTCAACGTCAAGCGAGTCCATGTTTTGAAACAAATCGTCGATTAGCTGCTGCTGATTGTCGTCATACGGGTCGAGCGTTTTCTCAAAAAATTCCACCTCCTGCTCGCACACCGCCTTGGTCATTATGGTAAGGTACTTCACCGCCGGCTCTCTCTGCACAACAAGCCGCACCTGCCCGTCGCTTGAAGCGGCGGAAGCGCGAAAGGCTGCGGGAAAGGGCACCCGGCCTTTGTCGTCGAGCTTGCACGTATGACTACCTGTAAACATTAATATACAATTTTCAATACAAAGTTACACATATTTTCCCACCCTGCAACATTTTTACCCACCCTTTTCTAACGCCAACCTTTTCAACAACATTTTTTCACTTCCATGCTGTTTATAACAGTCGCTTTATACCCAGCTCAATAGGTTGTTACAAAGAGGCTTGTCAACTTGCTGTCAACGTAATTTAAATATATTTTGTTCATAACTTTTTGGGCAATAAAAATATTTTGATAAAAAAATGGTGCATAGTAGCCGTTATCCATAAAATTCTTACCTTTGCTTTTCTCAAAATTTCTGCCTCAACTGTGGAAACAATACAAACGATTGACATAGAAAAGCTCATAGCGTACAAAAGTCCGCGCCTGCTGAAGTATATCCCGCGCTTTGCGCTGCGCTACCTCAAGCACATTCTGCATCAGGACGAGGTTAACTACGTGCTGACCACGTACCGCACGCAGGGGCTGACGTTTCTGGACGACTTAATTCGCCACCTCAACATTTCATACAGCGTACAGGGGCTGGAGCGGCTGCAACAAGGGCAGCGATACATGTTTGTCTCCAACCACCCTCTGGGTGCGCTTGACGGGGTGATTATTATGAGCGCCATCGGCAAGGCTTTCCCCAACATTAAGTTTCCGGTAAACGATTTTCTCCTCCTGCTGCAACCGCTCCAGCCCTTGTTTTTGCCCATCAACAAGCACGGCGCACAATCGGCAGAGGCGGTACGGCAGCTGCGCGATTGCTTAGCCTCCGACAATCAGGTGCTGTACTTTCCGGCTGGGCTCTGTTCGCGAAAAATCAGGGGGAAAATTACGGATTTGCCGTGGAAGAAAAGCTTCATAAAAATGGCCGTTGAGCACAAGCGCAACGTAGTGCCCATGTTCTTTGAGGGGCGCAACTCCAACTTTTTTTACGGCTTGGCCAATTGGCGCAAACGCTTGGGGATAAAGGTCAACCTTGAGATGCTGTACCTCTCCGACGAGCTGTTCAGGCAGCGCAACAGCACCTTTAAGCTCTGCGTTGGAGACGCTATCCCCTACGAAACGTTCACAAAGGAGAAAAAAATAGCCGAGTGGGGCGACTTTGTACGCCAAAAAACCTACGGGTTGCAAGAATAGCCGGCGACGCTGCAAATTGTGGACTATAATTCGCTAAACAAGTGAGCATTTTGCTGGCGGAGCAACGCAGAATGTGCTGAAACGCGCGGCGTGCATCTCTACCGCGCATCGCGCCATTACTCACTAATCATTAATCATTATTTTTTCTATCTTTGTAGCGTAAATTCGCTTAAAACACACAGCTATGGCAAAAAACCGAGAGCGCTCACTGCTTTCGGCTACACGCTAAAGCGTACGCTGATTTGCAGCGAATTGTGATTTTTGCCATGTATAAGTATTTACTTATGAAATATTTGCCAATAGTATTCTTCTTATGCGCAGGCGTAGAGGCGCTTGCTGCCGCCAATGCGGTTACGGCTGAAAATCCTCCGTTCGATTTCAACACCCACGCCAACGTGACGGTGGAGCGAATTGTATCGGACAGCGCGGCAACCACCCTCTACATGGCTATTTATCCGCAACGGAATCACAGCATCGGCATTTCTTCCGAAGCTTATATCCACGCCGACGGTAAAAAATACCCGCTCAAATCGGCCGATAGCGTCCCGCTGGACAAGGAGCTTTACCCCGACGAATCCGAGAAAATTATTTTTTTGCTGACCTTTCCCCCTTCGGCAGGAGCGACAGAGCTTTAGCAAGCAAAAAACCTTTAAAGTAGCAAATATCTTAAATTTACAAACAAAATGATGGAACCAATTATAGCGCCGATAGACAAGCGTCTCATCTTGAAAGAGCTGAGCGAAGACAAATTCTTAAAGAAAACAAACAGAGGTGATAACGAGCTGTACATTTTAGACAACAACAACGCCCCAAACACCATGCTTGAGATTGGGCGTTTGCGCGAAATAAGCTTTCGTCTGGCAGGAGGCGGCACGGGCAAATCTATCGACATTGACCAATTTGACATATCGGAAAACCCGTACAAGCAACTCATTGTGTGGAATCCGCGCGAGCAGGAGATTTTGGGGGGATACCGCTACATTCACACCGGCGAATGTGACATTTCCGACTTGGCCACCTCCGAGCTTTTTCGCTTCTCCGAAAAGTTCAGAACCGACTACATGCCCTACACTGTGGAGCTCGGCCGCTCATTCGTGCAGCCCGACTTCCAGAGCTCCCGCCGCAACTCAAAAAGCCTCTACGCGCTTGACAACCTGTGGGACGGAATTGGAGGGCTAATCGTGAGCTGCCCCAACCTGCGCTACCTTTTCGGCAAGGTGACCATGTACACCACCTACAACGTAGAGGCGCGAAACATGGTGCTGTACTTTCTGCAAAAGTATTTCCCCGACAACGAAAATCTTGTGCGCCCGTTAGCCCCGCTCGAGCTAAACATCGACACGCAGGCGCTTGACGCGCTGTTCACCGGACACAGCTATAACGAAGACCATAAAATTCTTTCGCGCGAGGTGCGCGCGTTGGGCGAGTACATTCCACCGCTCATCAACTCCTACATGAACCTTTCGGCAACCATGAAAACCTTTGGCACCGCCATTAACCATGAATTTGGGGCTGTGGAAGAAACGGGGATCCTTGTTACCATTAGCGATACGTACCCGGATAGAATGGACCGACACTTAACTCTTCACCATCGGCAGCGCGGCACGGCAGTTATCAGCCAGCTGTTTCCCCGCCGGCGCGGGCGGCGCAACAGCAACAACGGCAGCTTATAGCGCAGGGAAATTAATGCTTTCCTGCACAATGTAGGCTCTGGGGTACAAACGCTTGATGCGCATGTACAGCCTGAGCGCGTCATCCTTAGCGCGGAAATCGCCCACCGATACCTTGAAGTACGGGTTGTCGTAGCTGCGATAAGCGGGAATGTCCGAAAACAGCTCCGAAAAATTCTCCGAAACATCCTGCGAGCGTTGACGCGCGTTATTGCTATTGTCGCGGTAAATACGAATACGGTACCCCTCTATTTTGGGGTGCTGAATGTTGTAGGTAATGTGCCTTTGCACTAACTGCTCCACCGCCGGCTGCGCCTTCACGTTGATGCTCCCTTGCACCTGCGCTACGGCAACGCTGCCCGACGCGACAGCAAAAGCGATTATAACGGTAACTTTTTTCATAAAATCAACATGCAAATTTCTCGCCATCCAGCTACTTGCCTTGCAGCTTTAGCAGCGGCGTGATTAAATCTCCATACTGCGCTGCAAACGCGCTGAGGCTCTGTTTTTCTACTTTTATAGCTTTGCTCCACAGAAAAGTTTTAACCTTAAGCTCCCCCGCTATCGTCAGCTCGTCCGGCGAAATTTGCTTTTGCCGCATGGTCATCAGGGCGGAGAGCATGTTTTGCAGGCGCAGCTCCAGAGAAACCCGCTGAAAGGCATCGTTGTACGGCGGCACTTCCACCGTTTCTACCGTACTAATGGCGGCAAAATCTGCTCCTCGCAGCGCCACGTTGAGCTCCAGCCCGGTCAGCTGCACCGTGCAGCGCGAGGGGTTGGTGATTTTGGCCTCCATGTTCACCAGCATTTTCCCCCCTGCGGGCTGTATGCTGACGCTGCGCACCTCCTCCACGCGTACATCGCGCAGCCCGCCGCACGAGGACAAGGCCACAGCGGCGGGCAGCGCCCAAAACAGTATCTTTGCTATACGTTGCATAGCTACACGAGTGAGTAAAAATTTCTCAAAGATAAGAAATTCGGGGTAGTTCGGCAATTTTTACTCCTCCTTTTCCGTTTCCACGTACTCTTTCAGCAGCTTTTCCTGCACGTCGGGGGGAGCTTGCAGATACTCCGCAAAGCGCATGGTGTAGGTAGCGCGCCCCGAAGTGATGGAGCTAAGCGTGGTGCTGTACTTGTTCATTTCGGCAAGCGGCACGCGCGCCTTGACCAGCTCAAAGCTTTTTTCGCTGCTCATACCCTCTATAATTCCACGCCGATTTTGCAGGTCGCTCATCACATCGCCCATGTAGTCGGCAGGCACCAGCACCTCCACCTCGTAGATTGGCTCCATGATTTTGGGGGCGGCTTTTTTGAATGCCTCTTTGAACGCATGACGCCCTGCGAGCTTAAAGGAAATTTCGTTGCTGTCCACCGGGTGCATTTTTCCATCGTACACCGCTACGCGAATATCGCGGGCGTAGGAGCCGGTGAGCGGCCCCTCCTCCATCTTCTCCATAACCCCCTTGAGGATGGCGGGCAAAAATCGTGCGTCAATCGCGCCGCCTACAATGCAGTTGTAGAAAACGAGCTTTCCGCCCCAGTCCAGCGTGTATTCGTCCTTTCCGCGAATGTTGAGCGTTATTTCGCGTCCATCTACCTTGAATGTTTTGGTATCGGGGGCGTTGTCATCGTGAGGCTCTATCACCAGATGCACCTCGCCAAACTGTCCGGCTCCCCCGCTCTGCTTCTTGTGGCGGTAGTCGGCGGCGGCGACTTTGGTAATCGTTTCGCGGTAGGGAATTTTGGGGTTGAGCAGCTCCACCTCTATCTTGTATATGCTGCTCAGGGTGCGCTTCAGGATGTTGATGTGGTGCTCCCCCTGCCCGCTCACGATGGTTTGCTTCAGCTCTTTGGAGTACTCCACGAGTATCGTCGGGTCTTCCTGATGAATCCGGTTGAGCGCTTCGCCCAGCTTCTCCTCGTCGGAAGCATTTACGGGTTTTATGGCCGTTCTGAACTTGGGCGACGGGAAAGTGATGGGGTAAAACGTCCACGTTTTTCCGCCGCCGTTCAGCGTTTGGTTAACGTGCGTATTTTTCAGCTTCACGGTGCAGCCAATGTCTCCCGCCGCGAGCTCCGCTACCTTTGTCCTGTTTTTTCCGGCGGATGCAAACAGCTGCGTAAGCCGCTCCTTGCCGTCGTTGTTGGCGTTGACGAGGTCAATGCCTTCGGTAGCCGTTCCGCTCATTACGCGGAAGTAGCTCAGCTCGCCCATGTGCTGCTCCACGGCGGTTTTGAATACAAAGAGCGAGGGTGCGCCTTTTGCGTCGCAGGGAACAATTTCTTCGTCCACCGTTTTGTACTCCCGCGCCTTTTCCGGCGATGGCGCAACGTTTATAATGAACTCCATGAGGCGCTTTACGCCGATGTCTTTTTTTGCCGACAGGCAGAACAGGGGCATTACCTCGCGGTTCTTCATGCCTGCACGCAGGCCTCTGCGCACCTCTTCTTCGTCCAGCGTTCCCTTGTCAAAAAACAGCTCCATCAGCTCCTCGTCGTACTCTGCGGCGGCTTCTACCAGAATTTTGTTGAGCTCCACAGCGCGTTCCATTTCGTCGTCCGGAATTTCCAAATCCTGGCGCTCTCCGGTATCGCCCTTGAACTTGTACATTTTCATTTTGAGCACGTCAATGAAGCCGTCAAAGCCGGCCCCCGTAGCTATGGGATACTGCACCTGCACCACTTTTTTTCCAAAGGCGTCGCGCAGCGCGGCAACGCTGGCGTCGTAGTCCGCCTTATCGCTATCCAGCTGGTTGACGGCAAGAATTACCGGTTTGTTGTGCCGCTCGGCGTAGCGTGCGAAAATCTCAGTCCCCACCTCCACGCCATTTTGCGCGTTGATGACCATTACGCCGGTATCGCACACCTTAAAGGCGGCAAATACTCCGCCGGAAAAGTCGTCGGAGCCGGGCGTGTCAATAAAGTTGAGCTTTCGCTCCAGAAACTCGGTGTACATTACCGTGCTGTAAATGGAGCGCTGGTAGGCTTGCTCTACCTCTGTGCTGTCGCTCACGGTAGTTTTTGCTTCTACGCTGCCTCTGCGGTCTATTACTTTTCCTTCAAAAAGCATGGCTTCAGAGAGGGTTGTTTTTCCGCTGCCGGGAGCGCCCAGCAGCACAACATTTCGGATTTTTTCGGTGGAGTAGATCTTCATAAAAATAAAAATGGCGTTAAAACTTATATTTAAGGAATTAACGCCAAATGTAAGAAAAAAAATCATGCGGAGAAGCTAAAGGCTCAAATATTGACCAATTTTTAGCCCGCAAGCGGGCGAGCGCGGGTAAAAATACCTCCGCGTTTCGCCGTAAAACCGCTGCGCTTCGCTGTGCCAATAGCAGTTACACGATTTCGCAGAGAGCCGCAGCGGGGCGCATTGCGGCGGAGATTTTTACGCCGCAGCGGGTTACTCCCACTCCAAAATCTTTTTAAAGTCGTACGCTTCGGGGTTAGGCACGTACTTCTTTGCGGCCTCGTAGTCGGCAGGAGTAACAAAGTGCATCACGTGCCGCATGATAGACTGCACAAACTGGCTGTTGATGTCAACCAGCCGCGGCGGGATTTTTCCGGTTTTGGCGTCTTGCAAGTCGCGCAGGAAGAGCGGGGCAACGTCGCCAAAGTTGTTCACGTAAACCATGCAGCCGGTATGCCCCGCCTTGTACAGGTCGTACACGCCAAAGCCAAGCAGCGTGCAGTACTGGCGGTCGTAGGCAATGGGCACGTCGCAGCGCACCTCGTAGCCAATCTCCACCGGACGGGTTTTTACCTTCAGCTTTATCTCTTTCACCCGCGCCTCAATCATTTCGCAGAAGATATGCGCCTTTGAAACCTTTCCCAGTTCGGGGTGTCCGTGGTCGTCGTATGAAAAATTAACGCCGGATTTCTTTATTTCTTCGCCGCTCAGCTCGTGAAATACCCCTTCGGAAATAACCGCCGCGCCGTACTCCTCGCCCATAACCTTGCGCTTAATGATGGACGAAATGACGAGGTTCACAATCTTGTCGCAGGTGATGGTGGTTTTGCTGAACATTTCGGGGATGACAATCATGGGGTAGTGGCACGATGCGCCGATACCAAAGGCGAGGTGCCCTGCCGAGCGCCCCATGGCGGCAACGATAAACCAGTTTTCGCTCGTGCGGGCATCCTCGTACACCACTGTGGCAATGTTAGAGCCCTCCGCGCGCGCCGATTCGTAGCCAAAGGTAGGCGTTCCGTTAGGCAGCGGCAAATCGTTGTCGATAGTTTTTGGGACGTGAATGTTCGCAATCGGGTATTTTTTGTCAGCCAAAAACTTCGCCACGCGGTTTGCCGTAGAGGCGGTATCATCTCCGCCGACGGTAACCAGCAGCTTGACGTTGTTTTGCTTAAAAAAGTCAAGGTTAAAGCGCTGGTCAAAATCCTCCGGAGTCGGCTTGTAGCGGCTCATGGTGATGGCCGAGCCGCCGCGGTTAAAAATATCGTCGGCGAACTGAAAGTCAATGTCAGAAATTCGCGGCGATTTCTGGAAAAGGCTGCTGTAACCGCCGTGAAGCCCTATTACGCGGTAACCGTTGTTCAAAAAAACTTTGGCAACGCTGCCTACTACCGTATTCATGCCGGGTGCAGGTCCGCCACCTGTTAAAATTGCAATAGCATCTTTCATGATTGTAATGTGTTTGTGGGTTTGTAAAATCGAAAAAAAATCGTGCAAAGGTACACAATTTTCGTATAATACAAGCGCGCCGCAGCAAACAGGCCAAAAAATACGCTGAGTATTTGGAAAATCGCTCTTTTTTCAACTATTTTTCCAACCCCCGCAACTCTTCGCTGCACATATAACAAAATGTTTTTTCATATTATCAAAATATTTTCTATCTTTGCCGCACAAAAAATCAAACCCAAATGTATAACGAGCCAAAATTAATAATACAAGTTTTTATTAATACCATTCTTAGCCTTAACGAAGTGTGGCATAATTATTTCGTATATACATTGCGTGTGCAATCACAGGGCGGGCGTATAGCCATGCGCAGCACGGGCGCATTGCAATGCGCAATTGAGGCTACCTTTGCGGTCGCCCCAACACACACACACACACACACACACACACACACACACACACACACACACACACACACACACACACACACACACACACACACACACACACACACACACACAC
>JAITAP010000188.1 GCA_031284065.1 Prevotellaceae bacterium | reverse complement strand
GCTGCAAAGTGCCATCATACAATATACAGGTATTAAGATTCTTTTCATGATAAAACTATTTAATTTGGTTTTTTACTGTGCAAGGGTAGGAAAAGAATTTTGGAGGATGGGGGGAATGTAACTAAAAGTAGTTAGAGTAGTTAAAAGTAGCTGGGTGCAAACCTCAAAACCACATAAGGATACAATCAAAATGTACGGTAGCCATGTCGGCGGTTTCTGCAACTCATACATCTTTGATTTTAAGGTGGTGAAATGCAAATTTTGTTTGCAAGCGTATTTTGGGGTTACCACATTTCGCAGGAATGTATAAAAATGCTGGTTTGATAATAAGGGAATAAGGGTGCGTGGGTGTATGCTTTTGCTCTACTACTAAGGGGGTTTTTTTTGGAAATAAGGGTTTACGTGTATAGTCTTTGAAATTTATTCTTGTTATCTTTAAAACCCGTATCCTCAAAATCCCCCCTTAGTAGCGCTAAGGGGGGATTTTTTTTGGAAATAAGGGTTTACGCGTATAGTCTTTGAAATTTATTCTTGTTATCTTTAAACCCCTTACTCTCAAAATCCCCCTTAGTAGCGCTAAGGGGGATTTTTTTTGGAAATAAGGGTTTACGCGTATAGTCTTTGAAATTTATTCTTGTTATCTTTAAAACCCCTATTCCCAAATCCCCCTTAGTAGCGCCGGTTTCATTCCCCGATACACTCGCCCTTATTTATTTACTCAACTTGCGCAAGAATATCTCGGCAAGTTGTCATTATTTATTGAAAATTATATAGTATCTTTGCAGCTATAAATGCTATGCTAACGTTTAGTGTTATCGCCTTTTGAAAAAGAAGCCACAATGAAAAATCCGGAAAAAAGCAAAAATAGCTCGCCAATCAGCAGCTCCGCGCTGGGAAGCGCACAGCCAAGCGAAAATATTCGCGAGCTGTACGAATATGTTCAAAGCTCGTTGAACTTTATCGAAACAAAAAATGGCGTTTTTGTGGCGTTGTTAGGCGGATTAATTATCGCTATTTTGTCATTTGAAAAAGATGGTAATAATTTTTGGATTTACCTCGCCATTATTCCGCCGACAGCTGCGCTCATTCCTTTGCTGCTTTCATTTTACCCTGTAAAAAATCGCAAAGCCGGCGCAAGTCGGGAAGCGCAGAAAAACATGCCGCTGTTCAGGTGTGAAAATATTGCCAAATTTTCCAAAGATGAATTAAAGAATCTGCTATCGGAAGGGCAAGAATTGTCCGTGCTCTCTAAGCATAAAATTGAGTATATTCACAACGCATCCAAAACAGCAGCAAGAAAATACAGCCTGTCGCGAATGACTATTATATTGCTATTCGTATTGTATGGCGTGTATGCTATTGCGCTGGGCGTTGTTAAGTTAATACAGATAATATGCGATAATGGTTATTTTTAAACAGTAAAACAAAATGAAAAATCAGCTCAAAGAATCACCCGAAAAATACCGCAACGCCTTGGCGGTATTTTTAAATTTGGCAGCCGACAACGTGGAGACATGGCTTAGGAAAACAATTCCTGATATTCCTGATAAAACCGACATCGTCAAGCGACTAAAAGGCGAAAACAATGCTCAAACTCAATCGCAAATTTTCAGCTCGGCTATTACGCATTTTTTCTTTTTGCAATGGCTGTACAACCAGCGGAATTACTTTGCGAAACCGAACAATGGCGAGGCTATCGCCAGAAATTACCAAAAGCTGGTAATTTGGATAGAACGCCTGTACGACCTGCGAAATTACTGGTCGCACATTGACCATGATAAGGTTTGCTTACCCGAAGAGGTGAACGAGGTATTGCTCGAATTGTACTTGCAGGCGTGCGCCGAATGTAAAGCAAAAATTCCGGAGCGCTACAAGGGGACGGAGGGAGTCAACGTCGTTAAAAAGGAGAAAAAAAGCGACGGTACTTACGCCATAACGGAGGTAACCGCAGCGTTGAGCCTTACGGGAACAGTGTTCTACGCCTGCCTGTTTTTAGACGGCAGGCAAATCAACGATTTTCTCGAAAGCATGGAACAAAGCAGCTTCACTTTTGAAGCGCTGAACAAGCGTATGGAGCATCGACACAATCACCCGGAGTGGCCATATCCGGATGAGTTGTCGAACAAGAAGAAAGATTTTTTCTACGCGCGCGACGTGTACAGGCACTGGAAGCTGCGCGGGCACAGGGCAAGCTTTGCGGTAAGCGCGGAGCTGGAAGACAAAGAGGTTTGCTTCGGCATGTTGGAATACCTGAAGCGCTGCCCGAAAGAAGCGTTGGAGTTGTCCGGCATACCGCAGGATAAAGATATTGAAAAAATTACTTTTGATACCCTTGAGTACGAAGTCCGCGAAAAGGACAAATTTTTTGACTGGGCGCTTGCCTTTTGGGATGAAGAAATGCAGCGCTTGAGCATAAATGGATGGAAATGGGCGCGTCACCAGACGACTGATGAAATACAAGGCGCCAAGAATGAGCTGGAGCAGGAGGCGGAGAAAGCCGGTCGCCCATACCACTTCCCGCGCTACAAAAAAGTGGTGTTCGACATTCCCCAAAATCCGGAAGAACGCCTGAACTACCGCAACGATGAGCACGGTTTTACCTACTTCCTGCTCAAGGATGACAACAGCGAAAAGGCCACCCAAGCCATGTTTCGCTACCAGCGCCCCGATGGGAAAATGGCTATCGGGCTGATGAACGGCAGGTTGCTGTGTTCCGCGCTGGAGTGGTATTTCTATAAATTTCCGGCAGATGCAGATGGGGGAGACGATGGCAAAAAGGAATTTTGGACGAAATTTTTCCACGCATGTTTCAGGCACGTTGAGAATACTCTACGTACCGCAAAACCCAAAGCAATCGTGAGCAAAGAGCAGGTGAAGGAGCGTATTGAGTTTTTGAGAAAAACGTATGGCGCAACGGCAGACCGGCAGCACCAAAAGCTGCAATTTATCCTAAGCACGTGGAATCAAATTATTTCCTACGGGCGCACCATGAACATGGAGCACGC
>JAITAP010000142.1 GCA_031284065.1 Prevotellaceae bacterium | reverse complement strand
GGCACCT
Organism: Prevotellaceae bacterium; assembly: GCA_031284065.1. Lineage (GTDB taxonomy): Bacteria > Bacteroidota > Bacteroidia > Bacteroidales > UBA932 > JAITMY01. Next base: position 9,615 of record JAITAP010000142.1, on the reverse strand, counting down.
CCATGTCCACGCCAATGGTAACCGGCGCGGTGGCGCTATTACTCCAGAAAAACCCAACGCTCACCCCCGACAGCGTCCGCTGCATACTGCAACAAAACGCCACGCTGGATGCGTCCATCAATACGCTCTCGCAAAACACGCGCGGAGCCGGAAAGCTGGACATTCTGAAGGCTATGGAAAACGGCGTTTCGTCCGCGTGTATGCTCCTTTCCGCGCCGCAATCGCTTTGGAGCGATAACCGGCAAGCGGTGGAGTTCAAAATAATCCCCAACCCCAACAACGGCATATTCACAATCGACACGGAAGAGGACGCGGCAAATCTGACGCTCAGCGTGTACAACCTTATGGGGGTTTTGCTCTACAGCAGCCCTGTGCAGCCCAACGGTAGCGTGGAGCTTAGCTTCCTGCCGCACGGGCTTTACGTGGTGCAGCTCCGCAACGGCAAAAAAACCGGAGCAAAAAAAATGTTGCTGTACCGGTAGGAGGTTAGGGTATCTATGCTGCGCACGGAGCATATTTTGCGCAGTAAAAAAAGAGGCGGCAATTGGCTCCAATTCCCCGCAGGGGAATAGGGAAGGGATGGCGCCCGGTTTTCTATTGATATTAATCCCCTGCGGGGAATTGGGAGGGGATGGCGCCCGGTTTTCTATTGATATTATTCCCCTGCGGGGAACCGGAGCAGGGCGCAGCCCATCGCAAAATCGCATAGCTACAATAACTACATAACTACCTAAATTGTGGATACTACCAATGAAGCGTTGCTGCTGGAGCAGCTCCGGTGCGAAGCGACTCGCCACGCCGCCTTTGGCGTGCTGGTAGAGCGCTACGGCGAGCGGCTCTACTGGCATATCCGCAAAATTGTGCTCCAGCACGCCGACGCCGACGATGTGCTGCAAAATACGTTCATAAAAGCGTGGGAGGGCATTGCCGGGTTTCGCGGCAATGCGCAGCTCTTCACGTGGCTTTTCCGCATTGCCACCAACGAATCCATCACCTTTCTGAACCACACCAAGCGGCTGCAACACCTCACCATCGGCGACGCGCGGCAGGCGCTGAGCAACCTTTGCGCCACCGACGCGCACTTCTGCGCCACCGACGCGCAGCAAAAGCTTCAGGCCGCCATCCTTACCCTCCCGGAGCGACAGCGAATCGTATTCAACATGCGCTACTTTGACGAAATGCCCTACGAGCAAATATCCGAAGTGTTGGGCGTGTCGGTAGGGGCGCTGAAAGCCTCCTACCACATTGCAGAGCAAAAAATAAAAAAATATTTTGGGTGACGTTTAAACCTTTTGCGTTTTGAGCAGTCAAAGAAACATTGCGGGCAGAAATTAGAAATAATTGCGCGCGCAACGCCAAAGCTGCACGCTATGTGGCGCACAGGTGAGGCTTGATGCAAGAATTTCCGTAATCACTAAATTAAAAAAACAAACACAGCATGAAAAAAGTAATTTTTATGGCCGCGCTGATGCTATTTGCAGGCGCAGGCATGTCGCAGCCCCCCGCAGGCGGGCGGGGTCAGAGAATGAGCCCCGAAGAGCGTCAGAAAATGATGGAGCAAAACCGCGCCCGGCGCAACACCGAGCTGCGCGACGCGCTATCGCTAAGCGACTCCTTAGCCCGCAGGGTGGACAGCGTGAACAACAAGTACGACCTGCAAGCGCAGGAGCTCATGAAGCCCGAAAACAGAGGCAACGGCGAGCGCGGCGCCATGCGTGCGCAAATGGAGAACATTCAGAAAGCCCGCGAGGCAGAGGTGAAAAAATTGCTCACCGAAGAGCAGCAGGCAAAGTACGACAAGTGGCTCGGCGAACAGCAACGGCAGCGCAGAGGCAGAGAGGGCGCAAGGTAACGCCCGCTATTAACACCGCTACAAAAAATGAAAAACAAAGACCACCTGCCCTTTACCGTTCCGGACGGCTACTTTGAAAGCCTTACGGAGCGCGTCATGCAGCGTTGCGGCGAGCGCGAGGCAACGCAGGGGCAACGCTTGTCCCTGTGGGGCAGCGTTCGTGCGCAGCTGGCGTTTGCCGCCGGATTTGCGCTGCTGGTCGGTTTGTCGTACATGGCGGCAAGGTATGCGCCAACGCTGCTGCAATCTGCTACCGACGTTGCCTCCGAAGCTTACTACGACATCAGCATCATGGACTTGGAAAGCTACCTGCTGGAGGGCTCGGATAGTAGCGACGACGACTTGGACGACGAGGCAATTGTGGAGTATCTGATTTGCGATAACCAAATGCAAATGGCAGATTACAATTAAGCATAAAATTCTAAATTATATAACCCGCCTCCTCGCATTTTTTTTTGCGAAGAAATGTTGAGGAGGCAATTATTCAACAAAAAATGAAAAAATTATTTTCTTTGCTGGCAGCCTCTGTCGTAGCATTTTCGGTGGCTGCACAGCGCTCTGAACCGGAAGACGCGAAGCAAAAAATGGTATCGGGTAGCGAGCAGCTTGTTGGGGAGAACGACAAAAAGTGCAAGCCGCTTGAGCAGGAGAGCGAGGAAAAGTGCAAGCAGCGCGAACAGGAGATTAAGAAATTGTGCGAGCGAAGGGATGAATGGCGTAAGCAGGTTGAGGATTGGCGCGTGAAGAGTAGCGAGCTGTTTGCAGAAGACCACTGGCAGATTGAAGAGTGGAGAGAGTTGCTCGAGGACAGCGACAACTTGTTCGCCGAAAAGAGTACCCCGTTCGATAAACACCCACAGCCTGAGGAAGTACGCGCCAAGCAAGGCGGAGCGCCTAACGATTCTGTCTTCAAGCGGCAGCACAAGCAGCGTCAGGAGCAGATACAGGCGCATAAAGTCGGCTACTTCACAACGCAGCTCGAGCTGACAACGGAGGAGGCGCAAGCCTTTTGGCCAATATACAACGAATACTGGGAAAAGCGCAACGCCCTCTTCAACGAGCGAAACAACTTGCTTCGCAAAGTAAAGCACGACAAAATTGACGACAAGAAAGCGTTGCAAATGGCGCGGCGTCTGGTCGAAAACACGCAGGACGACGCCAACCTGATGCGCGAATACCACAATAAGCTGGAGAAAATACTCTCGCCGCAAAAGTTGCTGAAGTACTACGCGGCGGAAGAATCGTTCAGAGTGGAGCTGATAAACATTTTGCGAAAGCGCCAGAAAACAAATTAAAAAAAATCAAACTTAAGCTACTGAACTACTAAATTGTTGAACTTGTGATCAACCGGAGGATGAATTTTTCGTTACGGTACGTAGCGGGAGGAGTATTGTGTCTTTTTTTTGCAGGGCAGCTGCACGCTGCAAGTATTCGAGGAACTCTCGTGGACAGCCGTAGCGGAGAGCCGCTGATAGGCTCCGTTGTGCAGGTGGTAAGCGCGAGCGATAGCACGCAGCGCTACTACGCCACTACCGCCAACAACGGCGCTTTTGCGGTGGAAAATCTTGCCGCGCAATCCTACAAGGTAGAGTATTCCTACTTGGGCTACCGAAAGCTGTCGCAAACGATAGCGCTCAAGAACGAAGATAAAAATCTGGGGAGGATTCGCCTGTCCGCCGAGTCTGTTGACCTCGAAGCGGTGCAGGTTACGGGCAACGCCGCGCGCGCCTCCCAGCGCGGCGACACTACCGAGTTTAACGCCGACGCCTACAAGGTGTCGCAGGACGCTACCACCGAAGACCTGCTCAAGAAAATGCCGGGCATTACCGTCGAAGACGGAACGGTAAAAACGCAGGGCGAAAACGTGAAGCGCGTGCTGGTGGACGGCAAACCTTTCTTTGGCGACGACCCTACCCTTGCCATTAAAAACCTTCCCGCCGACGCCATTTCCAAAATAGAAGTCTATGACCGCATGAGCGACCAGTCGCAGCTCACCGGATTTGACGACGGCAACTCGGAAAAAACGCTTAACATTGTTACTAAGGAAGACCGGCGCATGGGGCAGTTCGGGCGGCTCTACGGCGGCGTGGGGCAGGATGTGCAGGAAAATATCGGCGAGGGAGATATTCGCTACTCGGGCGGAGGAAACGTTAACCTGTTTCGAGGGGAACGCCGCGTTTCGGTGGTAGGCATGAGCAACAACGTTAACCAGCGACAGTTTGCCGAAGAAGATTTGGTAAGCAGCGGCGGCGGGGGAAGGCGCGGAGGCAGCAACTTTGGGGGCGGAGGCGGCAGCGGAATAGCCAGCGCTACGGCATTGGGGCTGAACTACAGCGACAACTGGGGCAAAAAATTGGAGTTGACGAGTAGCTATTTTCTCAACATTATGAGCAACGATGCGTCCAGCGAACGCTTCCGGCAGTACATTGCAGGAAAAGATTCCATGAAGCTCTACAACTCGAAATCCGAATCGGCAACAAACAACTACAACCACCGGTTTAACCTCCGTCTGGAGTACAAGCCTAACGAAAACACGTCGCTACTCTACACGCCGAGGCTGAGCTTCCAAGACCGCAACTCGAAGAGCAGTAGCGCTTCGGAAATGGTGGACTACAACAGCTCCAACTCGAAAAATACATCAGAAAACAACGCTTTCAACTTCAGAAACGAGCTCCTGTGGCGGCAAAAACTTTCCAAGCCCGGGCGAACGCTCTCGGCAGAGCTGCGCTACAACGTCAACAACAGTAGCAGCGAAAGCAGCCGGAGAAGCAATACCGCAAGTTTTGGCGATAGCGATACGACGGTAATTGACCTTGACCACAGGGCGAACAACCCTACCACCAACTGGTCGGGGAGCGCAAGGGTTATCTACACAGAGCCGGTGTCAACCAACGGGCTGGTGCAGATTAACTACGACGTGAACTACTCTTACGGCGAAAGCAACAAAAAAACCTACAAGCCGGACACCGTCAACTTCCTCTACGTTGACCTCGATTCGCTCTACAGCAACATTTACGACAACGACTACCTCACGCAGCAGCTGGGGCTCAGCTACCGCTACCACACCGACAAGATGAACATAATGGCAGGCGTGAACGGCGAAACCGCCACCCTCGACGGGCGTCAGACGCTCCCCCAAAAGCCGTCTGTTTACAAAGAGTTTTACCGGGCGCTGCCCAACGCCATGTTTGAGTACAAGTTTACGCGGCAGGACGCTCTGCGCGTGTTCTACCGCAGCTCTACCAACGCGCCTTCCATTACGCAGCTGCAAGGGGTGCTCGACAATACCGACCCGCTCTTTATCAGCTCCGGCGACCCTGACTTGAAGCAAACATTCTCAAACAACGTGTTTGCCCGCTATAATAAAACTACGCTCGAAAGCGGGCTGACATTCTTCTCCATGCTCGGCTACTCAAATACCAACAATTCCATATCGAACAACACCATTACCAACTACTCCAACAAAGACACCATAGTATTTTCGCCTATTGGCGACTCGGTGCGCTTAAGCCCCGGCGCTCAATTTTCGTCGCCAATCAACATTAACGGGAGCTGGAACACGTGGGCGCAAATCAACTTCGGGCTGCCCCTCACCTTTATAAAGAGCAACCTGAACTTGAGCACGCGCGGAAGCTACAACAACAGCCCGGGCCGCGTGAACGGCGAAGAAAACATTGCAAAAACCTACAGCTTCAATCAGGGCGTGGTGCTGGGCAGCAACATTAGCGAGCGGCTGGATTTTACGCTGTCCTACAACTTTACCTACAACAATACAAAAAACACGCTGCAAAGCCGAAACAACAATACCTACTTTCAGCAGGTTGCCTCGGGGCGAATATACGCAGAGCTCTGGCAGGGAATTGCGCCGCAGGTTGTTGCCAACTACAGCCTGTACAGCGGCTTGTCGGAATCTTACAATCAAGAGTTCCTGCGCGTTGATGTAAGCATCGGGAAGAAATTTTTGGCAAATAATCAGGGGGAGCTCCGGCTGACGGTGTACGACTTGCTAAACCAGAACAAAAACGTGAACCGCAGCATCACGCCAAACTACATTGAGGACGCTACGTCCAACGTGCTCACCCGCTACTTTTTGCTTACCTTCATTTACCGGCTGAAAGGGCAAGCGCCCAAGCGCAGCGAGGGAGGGGAGGGCGGCTATCCTCGTTTCCGCGAGAGAGGCGGCGGCGGCTTTGGCAGCGGCAGACCGCCAATGTAGGGAGGGGCTACCGGCTTTTCAGGCGGCGATTCACTTCTCTGAAATCGCCCAAAGCCTTTAGCCCTATCCTGAAAATGCGCTTCAAGTTTATCGAGTTAACCCCTTTTTGTCTCGGCTTAAACGTAATGGGCATCCAAAGAGTTTTGCATTTTTTCTTTACGGCGATGGCAGCAATGGCAACGTTGGAGAGGAAAAAGTTTTCCGGAACAATCCGGAGCATTGCCGACAAAAAATCTTTTTTCATTAGCCGGAAAGGAGTGTTTGCGTCCTCTACCGACACTCCAAAAATAAGCAGGACAACCATTTTGAGCGTTTTGGTAACCACCACTCGCGAAAAGCCGTCTTCCCGCGCTTTGCGCGAGCCTGTAATCAAGTCGTATGCTGCCCTTTGCTCCCAAAATTTCCAAAACTCATCGGGGTTGGTTTGTCCGTCGGAATCCGTTTGGAAAATGTAGTCGGCGTTGTGCGCTACGGCGTAGCGGTAGGCATACAGGCAGGTTGCGCCATGCCCCGAGTTGGCTTTGGTTTCGGCAACAAGGCGCGGATAGCGCTGCTCCAGCAATTTCAAGCGTTCGTAAGTGTCATCTTTGCTCCCATCGTCAAAAATGACCAGCCGGCTCTCGCCGCCAACCTTTTCTACAATGGGGCGCCATTGCGCCACAACGTCTTTAATATTCTCCGCCTCGTTATACGCAGGCATCACTATGTACAGAACTTCACTCATGGTAAAGAGGATTATTATTTTATACTTTTATTGGTTTAAAATATTTGTCCACGAGCTACCACGATTGCCCCATTACATGAAGTATAGCGAAAAAATTCGTGTAATTCGCGGACAGCAACAACTCACAAAATTAGGCTGTGCAAAGCATGGTAACTCTTTCCTCACTTGCAGCTTTCGCCTTTCCTAAAAGTAATAAATTTATTCAAAAAAAATTGGATGACGGCCACCACAAAGATAGCTACTAATTTAGCAAAAATAGCATTGTTGCGGCAAATCGTAACCATCAGGAAGAGTATGCCGGAGCTCAACGCCAATCCCGTTAATCCTATGATATAAAACGAAAAAAAGCGTAAAATGGGCTTGTCGCTTACCTTGAAGGTATAGCGCCGGTTGAGCGCAAAGCTGCAAAAAATGCCCCAATGAATACCAATAGCGTTGGCTACAAGATAATTTGTACCCAAAATACACAGCAGCGTGTAAATAGCAAAGTCCATACCGGCACAGCAGCAGCCTATAATGCCGTAGAGAAGAAATTTACCTTGCTTCCGGCAGGCAGTAAGTAAAATATTGACAGCTTTATTCTTTTTCACGGATACGCATTGGTTATATTGTTGAACAACCGTTGGGCGTTGAGCTTTTGCTTCAACAGCGCATTTTAGCCTTTAGCTTTTCTACCATGTCTCCGGTCATTCGCTCCAAGTCGTACTGGGGCTTCCAGCCCCACTCTTCGCGGGCGCAGGAGTCGTCCAGTCGGTTAGGCCAGGAGTCGGCAATGCTTTGCTTCAGCGGGTCAACTTCGTAGGTCATCTCAAAGTCGGGGTAGCGCTTTTTGATGCTCCTGTAAAGCATTTCGGGGTCAAAGCTCATGGCGGTTACGTTGAACGAATTGCGGTGAATCAGCTTGTCCGGATTTGCCTCCATAATGCTGATGGCAGCGTCCAGCGCGTCCGGCATGTACATCATGTCCATAAAAGTTCCGGCTTTGAGCGGGCATACGAAGGGTTCTCCCTGTACGGCTTTGTAGTAAATTTCAACGGCGTAATCGGTAGTGCCGCCGCCGGGCATCGTTACGTTGGAGATTATGCCGGGGAAGCGAACGGAGCGCGTATCCACCTTCCAGCGGGTAAAGTAGTAGTCGCTCACCAGCTCACCCAAGACTTTTGTTATCCCATAAATCGTGTTGGGACGCTGAATGGTATTTTGCGGCGTGCCGTCTTTCGGCGTATTTGGCCCAAAAGCGCCAATGGAGCTTGGGGTAAAAACAGCGCAGCCGTACTCTTTGGCAACGTCGAGGCAGTTCATCAAGCTCCCGATACCCACGTCCCAGCCCAGCTTGGGGTGCTTTTCGGCTGTGGCGGACAGAATTGCCACCAAGTTGTAGATAGTGTCTATCTTATATTTTTTTACGGCGGCCGCAATTTGCTCAATGTGCAGGGCGTTGATTTCAACAACGGGGCCTGCGTCAAAAAAGCCTTCGGGGTAAGGCGGGGTGTAAAACCCGCACACAACGTTATCCCTCCCGTACAGCGCACGCAGGCGAACGCTCAGCTCCGACCCGATTTGCCCCGTGCTTCCAACAATAAGTATTTTTTTCATAATTTGCTACTTTTTCAGTACGCCCAGCTCGCCTCCTACCTTAATAAACGCCTGAATACACTTGTCCAGCTGCGCCCGCTCGTGGGCGGCGGAAATCTGTATGCGTATGCGGGCTTGACCTTTGGGAACAACCGGGTAGTAAAATCCCGTTACGTAAATTCCCTCCTCCAGCAACCTGCCCGCCATGTCCTGCGATAGCTTTGCATCGTACAGCATAACCGCACAGATTGCCGACTGGCTGGGCTTTACGTCGAAGCCCGCCTGCTGCATTTTGCCAATAAAGTAGCCCGTATTACCGTGCAGCTTTTCCTGCAAAACGTTGGAGCTTTCCAGATGGCGGAACGTGTAAATCCCGGCGCCTACTACGGCAGGCGGCAGGGAGTTGGAGAACAGGTAGGGGCGCGAGCGTTGGCGCAGCATGTCGATGATTTCTTTCTTGCCGGTGGTAAAGCCGCCAATGGCCCCTCCAAAGGCTTTCCCCAGCGTGCCCGTCAGTATTTCTACCTTTCCCCGAAGGTTGAACTCCTCTGTAGCTCCCCGTCCGGTTTTCCCGACAACCCCCGCCGAGTGCGATTCGTCCACCATGACCATAGCGTTGTACTTTTCGGCAAGCGCATGGATTTTGTCCAGAGGGGCAACGTTGCCGTCCATAGAAAAAACGCCGTCCGTAACAATCAGGCGGAAGCGTTGCGCCTGCGCCGCTTGGAGCTGCGCCTCCAAATCCTGCATGTCGGCGTTGGCGTAGCGGTAGCGGACGGCTTTGCAGAGGCGCACCCCGTCGATGATGGAGGCGTGGTTGAGCGCATCCGAAATAATGGCGTCGTTTTCGTCCAGCAGCGGCTCAAAAACGCCTCCGTTGGCGTCGAAGCAGGCGGCGTACAGGATGGTATCTTCCGTCCCGAAAAACTGCGCAATGGCGGCCTCCAGCTCCTTGTGCAAATCCTGAGAGCCGCAGATAAACCGCACCGACGACATGCCGTAGCCGCGACTTTCCATCGCTTTGCAGGCGGCGGCTATCAGCTCCTTGTTGTCGGACAGCCCAAGGTAGTTGTTGGCGCAAAAGTTGAGCGCCTGCTGCCCCGATTGCAGCGTTATGGTAACCGATTGCGGCGAGGCAATAATTTTTTCGGCCTTGTATAGCCCCGCAGACCGTATGGATGCTAACTCGTTAGCGAGATGCTCCTGAAATTTTTTGTAAGTTTGCATAATTTCTATTTTTTTAGTACA
>JAITAP010000080.1 GCA_031284065.1 Prevotellaceae bacterium | reverse complement strand
GCCGCCCGTTACCTCAAAGAGCGGAGCGAGCTCTTTCGTCATTCCTGTTGTGGGGTGAAAGTATTGGGTTTTGCTACTTTCCCTGTTGCCTTCGTTATTGCCCGTAACGGTTACCGCCGTAACCCACGCGGGGTCAGGGGAGACCTTTACGTTAAACGGCTGCACCTTGAGCGTGTCGTCGCCGCTCATCACCAGCGCCTCTATGGTTCCCGTGCCGTCCAGCGTGCCGTGAAGTATGCCGTTTGCCCCAAAGGTAAAATAGCGGGTAGCTTTCGGCGCAAATGCTATCCTGTACTCCGGTTTGTCCGGCTCAACCTTCACGTTGGCTTGCGACAAAAGAAACTCCTCATTCGCCACCACGCGGAACGTATCGTTCTCGTAGCTTTCGTGGTTCACAATGGTAACGAGTATGCCCACCACGCTTACGGGAATAAGCTCTGAGGCGAGCGTTTTGCCGTTTTCGGCAATCAGCCTGATAACAATGTCGCCCGCGTCGTCGCCCTCCATTTTCCCCGTAAGCAAGCCGTCGGAGGTAAAGGAAAAGTATTCGTTGTCTTCGGGAACAAGCTCCAGCGTGTACTCCTGCGCCGGCTCCATAGTTACCTCCACGTTGCTTGCGCCAATGGTTACAGGGTTGCCCACAACCACGCTCAGCACGCCGTTGGCGTAGTTGGGGTGCGTAACGGCAAGGGTTGCCGTTGTAGCGGTTTTTGTATTCTCCGGCTCCTTGTCGTCGCTGCACGAGGCAAGGCCAAGCGCAAGGAAACCGGCAAAAAATAGGGTTGAAAATGTTCTCATGTTGTACTTCATAATAATTTAGTTAGTAAAATAATTGATTAAAAAATTGTGGATTGCCATGCTATTTCGCTCCTGCTATGCTTGCTGTTACAAAACGGCGGTCGTCTGCTTGAGCAAGGCGTTTTACGCTGTTTTTTACGTTTGGTTTTTGCGTGAAATTGTTTTTTGGAAGCTATAGATAGACGCGTTGCGGGAGCTGGTTGCGGCCGTGCCAACCCAAGCTTCGGGTTTCGGCAGGCAGCGTCGGCAAGGGAACTTTGCCGCGCTTGGCAAAAAAGCGCAGCCACTCCCAAAGCGCCGAGTCGGTTTGGGGAAAACAAAAATAGCCGTGTACGAAAGGACGTACATCGGCTGAGGTTATGTAGTATGTTGCTGAAGCTGCGTAGTATGCTACTGCTGAGGTGGCGCAATGCGCTGAGGCTGAGGCTCTGCAACGTGCTGTCGCTGAGGCTCTGTAATATATTGAGTGATGTGTGTGTGTGTGTGTGTGTGTGTGTGTGTGTGTGTGTGTGTGTGTGTGTGTGTGTGTGTGTGTGTGTGTGTGTGTGTGTGTGTTAGCAAATAATTTGGCTTGTGCAAATTATTTACATTAAAAAACGATAAAATATGTTGTATTGTAGTGTTCATGTTTCTTCAAAAATTTTTCTTTTCCTTTTTTTCGGAAATTCTTTTTTGGGAAAATTTTTCTTCGCTAAAAACTAAACTTTCGCAAAAGTATGGATTTTTCCACAATTGTGTTCCATGAAACCGTTAAAAAAACAGCTAATATTTGCAAACTTCACATCCCTTTTTTTCCTTCACTCCCGTAACGTGGCGAATTTCAGCATAAATCTTTTTAAAGGCAAAAATAAAAAAAATAATTATTGGCCAAAAATTTCTATCAAAAAACCGTTTTGAACAATTCTTTGCTTTATATAGTTTCTAATAATAATTATAATTTATGGCTGCCGGTTAAGGTATTAAATCTTGCTTTTCAGGCAGATAGCGCTAATATAAAAACCTCGCTAAGCTGTATAATCGCCCTGACAGGGCTTGAAACCCTGTCAGGGCTTCGCTTTCCACAAGCCCCGAGCTGCACCGAAAATCGCCGGCCTGCGGAGAGCTTGGCAATTCAACATTCCCGATTTCGTAACACAACCGTACCGGTTTCTTTACCGCGCGGCAACAATACATTTGCAACTTTGCGGCGTAATATTTCATCACGCTACGCTAATATGAACAGAACTTACTACCCTACGGTTGTCGTTTCGGATATTCATCTCGGAACGTCGTTTTCGAGGTCAATAGAGGCCTCCAAATTCCTCATGTCCGTTGACTGCGACAGGCTCATCCTGAACGGCGACATCATCGACGGCTGGCGCCTGAAGAAAAAATCGCACAAGGCGTGGAAGCGGAAGCACACCCTGTTCTTCAGGGTTATCCTGAAAATGATGGAGAACTTTGGGACAGAGGTCGTGTACATACGCGGAAACCACGACGATTTCCTCGACCACCTGATTCCGGTAACCTTCCACAACGTAAAAATCGTAAGGGATTTCATCCACCAGCGCAACGGCAAGCGGTACTACGTAACGCACGGCGACATATTCGACAGCGTAACCTCGCACATGCAGTGGCTCTCCAAGCTCGGCGACGTGGGCTACACCATGCTGCTGCACATCAACAAGTACTACAACCGCTACCGCAGGCTCAGGGGCAAGCCCTACTACTCGTTTGCGCAGGCCATCAAGAGCGCGGTGAAAACGGCGGTGTCGTACATCTCCGACTACGAAAAAGCGCTGGTTGACTTGGCGCGAACAAAGCGCTGCCAGGGAATTATCTGCGGGCACATCCACCACGCAGAAAACAAGCGCTACGGCGATATTCACTACCTCAACTCCGGCGACTGGGTAGAGTCAATGTCGGCGCTGGTGGAGGACGAAAGCGGCGAGTGGAGCGTCGTTTACTACACGCAAAAGCTCGCCGAAAAAAGCAACGCCAAGCGGCGCGCCCTAACCGAACATGAACAGAAGCCATGAAGTACCTTTTTATAGCGCAAGGCGAAGGGCGAGGACACCTGACGCAGGCCATCGCCATGTACAGCCTGCTGACGAACGGCGGACACGAGGTGGTGGAAACGCTGGTCGGGAAAAATCGGCAGGCGGAGCTGCCGGCTTTCTTTTACGAAAAAATGCAGCCGTGCCCTGTTTCAACGTTTGAAAGCCCGCATTTTCTGTTTTCGTCAAGGAGCAAGAAATCGCTGTTTTGGAGAAGCATTGCCCACAGCCTGCTCAAGCTGCCCGCCTACCTGAAAAGCATTGCCTTTATCAACAGGCGCATTGCGGCAAGCAACGCCGACGCGGTAATCAACTTCTACGAAATCCTTACAGGGCTGACGTACGCCCTTTGCCGCCCCCAAAAGCCCTGCGTGTGCGTTGCGCACCAGTACCTTTTCCTGCACTCCGGCTTTGCCTTCCCCAAAAAGAGCCGCCTGAAGATAGCGGCGCTCCTGCTCTTTACGCGCCTGACCGCCGTGAACGCCCGCAGGCTGCTGGCGCTTTCGTTCAGAGAAATGCCCCGCGAGGGAAAAATATACGTTACCCCACCGCTGCTGCGCAGCGAGGCGTTGCGGCAAACCGCGCGCAGCGAAGGCTACATACTCGGCTACCTGCTCCACGCAGGCCTCGCGGAGGAGGTAGCCGCGTGGCACCGGCAGCATCCGGATATTCCGCTGCACTTCTTCTGGGGCAAAAAGGGTGCGCCAGCCGAGCTCCGCGAAGACGAAAACCTCGTGTTTCACCAGCTGGACGACGCCGCCTTTCTCGGCTACATGGCGCGTTGCAGAGCCTACGCCGCCACAGGAGGCTTTGAATCCATCTGCGAGGCCATGTACCTGCAAAAGCCCGTGCTGATGGTGCCCATGCACATTGAGCAGGAGTGCAACGCCTTTGACGCTGTGAGCGCGGGCGCAGGAGTTGCCTCGCCCGTATTTGACCTGACAACGCTGGTGGCATACCTGCCAACCTACCGGCCAAACCCCGACTTTGCCGCGTGGGTAAGCCGGACAAGCCGGCTGGTTGCCGAAGCGCTCGCCTTCTCCGCGCAGTAGCGGCGCAAGCCTCCGCAGGTCGTTGACCTAACAAAAAAATTTACTCTTTCTCTCCTTTATATTTTGCGTAAGCGTGCCGCTACATGCCGCGCCAACGCTGCACAACCTGCGCTGCGAAATGCTGAACAATCCCGAAAGCATAGGCGTTTCCATGCCCCGCTTTAGCTGGGAAATCACGAGCAGCAATGTAAACGTAGCGCAAACGGCGTACTGTATTCTGGCGGCCGAGCTGGGCGCCGACGGGCTGGAGCTCGATCTGGGCGGATTGGGCAAGCGCGCTTCATTCGACAACAAGCTAACGGAGAAAGCATTTCAGGAGCTTTTCATTTCGGAGGCCAACCGCCTGGGCGTTGAGTTCAGCTCCCTCGCCTTGTCGGCGTTCTACGGGCAATCGTTTGCCACGCGCGAAAACTGCGAGGCGCTGATAGACGAAGCCAT
>JAITAP010000059.1 GCA_031284065.1 Prevotellaceae bacterium | reverse complement strand
ATGCCGAACAGGGTTGCTAAGCCCGCCAGCGCCGATGGTACTGCGAAAGCGGGAGAGTAGGTCGCCGCCTAACTTATAAAAAGCGCCTGTCTGTAAAATGACAGGCGCTTTTTTTTTGCCCTCACTCAGGGCAAAGGCAAAGAGGCAGCGGGGCAGAGTTTGAAATTGCACAAGCAGCGTTTTTATTCACCTCAAGGCTGAGCAGCCGGAACAGGTATCATTCTACCGCTGTTGGCTTGGAATCTACAGGGTTGGCGTATATTCCCAGAAAAATATCGCCAAACATTTTTTTGTCCTCCACGTCGGAGGCGAGCGCGGCGCTGTAGTGGCGGGTAAATTCGTCCCGCTCCTCCTGCGTGTAGCGCGCTGCGTACCGGCTGCTTTGCGAGCGAATGTCGTGGGCAATGTAGCTGTTGCAGGTCAGCTTGTAGCTGCTGCGTATCCGGTCGTCGAGTAGCGCGGCAACCTGCCTGTTGAGCTTGCTGTGGGGTAAGCCCGACAGCGGCGCCAAGTCTGCTTCGGAGAGCGGGCTGCCAACGGCAATATGCACCTCGCCCTTGGGCTGGTTTACGCCTGTGAGGATGCTGTTCAGGTCTTCTCCGGGCTTTTTGACGTATGCTCCCGTGCGGCGTCGCCGGTACACCTCCAGCGCCTTTAGCGTGTCGCACGGCTCCCACTGGTAGGAGATGGCAACGGGGACAATGTTCAGCTCCGCCAGCGCCCTGACAGGGTTGTCGGGGCTGCCCATGTAAAACATTTTGATGATAGCCTGATCGGTAGCATCTACGCCGTCTTTGGTGCGCCCGTTGCGCTGCGCAATCCACACGGATTCGCGCTTTTCGGTTAGCGTATAGCGAATGTACTCGGAGAGGTGCAGCGAGTTGGCGTAAAAATCCTTGATGCTGCCGCCGCGAGCTACCTTAAACATTTTGTTGGATTTGCCAATATCAATAATTAGCGGGGAGATCATCAGATTGCTGCCAAAGGTTACCTCGGTTGTACGGTAGCCCGAGCAGTGGAGGGCATACTGCAGGAGCATGGAATCCATCATAATGTCGCGGTGGTTGGAAACAAAAAGGTAGCAAGCGTCTTTATCCAGCTTATCCACGCCTTCGTACGAAAATCGGCGGACGGTGCGGGCAAGGACTTGCTCGTTTGCCGCTTTCATTAGCTGAAGCTGAAACTCGTTGATGGTAGTATAGCTTTTAATCATCTGCCGCACCTCTTCCACCTTTTTGTCGGGGTAAATGTAGGCGGAAATCAGCGGAAAGGACTCGCTCTCCGCAATGCGGCGCATAGCCGACGCTATTTCCTCATCGCAGTAAGGACGCAGGTCGTCAAATTTTGGGTTAACCATAAGGTGTTTTTTAGTAGTTATAAGAAAAACAAAGAAACGAATTTATTCTCAAAATTTAGATTAACCGCGCTACTTTTTCCGCTTGTCTATCAGCTTCACGGGCTTGCGGCTCATGTCAGGGAAGTTAATTTTCCGAATCACCTCCGGCGGGCAAACCTCCACCTCCGGCGCTACCCGTATTTTTGCGCGGAAGCGGTCTTTCAAATCCTTTACCACGTCGCCCACAGCGTGCGTGCGCAGCCCCACGCGCACCAGCACGCTGTCGTTGCCGCTGTCGTTGCAGCCTACCTCCACTACGTAGCTTTCTACGTAGGGCGTGTTGTCGAGCACGTCGAACAGGGCAGGGGGGTAGAGCGTGGTTCCCTTTAGCTTGATAAGGTGGTTGGCGCGCCCCAGCACCGGGCTGAGCCGCATGGATGTTCGCCCGCAGCGGCAGGGCGCGGTGTGCATGCTCACCAAGTCGCCCGTTTTGAAGCGCAGCAGGGGCATTCCCTCTACGCCGAGCGTGGTAACAACCAGCTCGCCCACTTTGCCATCCTCCACCACAGTCGCTCCGCTTTCGTCAACCAGCTCGCAGATAATCAGCTCGGGGTGGTGGTGCCCGCCGCAGCCATGCTCGCACTCGGCAAAGGTGGTGGCCATCTCGGTGGAGGCGTAGGTGGAGAACAGCGCCACGTCCCACTTTTCCTTGATGCGCCGCCCGAGCAGGTTTAGGGAAAAATCCTGCTCCCGAAGATTTTCGCCTATGCAAACGATTTTCTTTACGCTTGAGTTTTGGTAGTCAATTCCGTTGTCTTCGGCATACTTGATAATGTGCAGGATAAACGAGGGCACGCATACGATGGTGTTTGGCTTAATGCGGCGAATGGTGTCCCACTGAAGCTCCGGAATACCGTTGCCCACGCGGATAACGCCTGCGCCCAGAGCGCGTAGCCCCAGGAAGTAGGCCAAGCCCGCCATGAAACGCTTGTCGATGGTGGTCATCAGCTGCACAATGTCGCCGGGCTGCGCGCCGGTGCACAGGAAGGATATTTTTTCGTTGTAGGCCAGCCTGTCGAGGTCTTTGTCGGTCATGGCAAAGGTTACGGGGTCTCCCAGCGTTCCCGAAGTGGTGATGTAGTCTATCACTTTTTCGGGGGGAACGCAGAGAAAATCGCTGTTGTGGAGCTGCAAGTCTTTTTTTTCGGTAAACGGAATTTGCCGCAAATCTTCCATGCGCCTGACTTTGTCCACGCT
>JAITAP010000263.1 GCA_031284065.1 Prevotellaceae bacterium | reverse complement strand
AGGGGGTGGGAAAATAAGGGTTTACGCCCTTAGTAGCACAGTTGCATCCTCCGGCACATTTGCCCTTATTTCTTTAGCTCAGCTTTCGCAAGGGTGTTACGGCAAATTGTAATTATTGGGGAAGCCATATAAAACGGAGTGGCCGTAATTTTCAACTTTCAACGGCTTTGCTGCAACGAATAACGGCTCATGTTATGCAGGTTTATAATTTTTGATGGATTGCAATTGTTCTCAATTCCCCGTAGGGGAACAGGAGCGAAGCGGAGTTCGGCGCAGCCAATAGGAACGTAGCTAATTGGAAATATTTATTAGACTTTATGTAATAGTTAGCATGTTATTTCGTTGCAACAAAGTCTTTTTCAAATACAGCAATAACTCTTTTTTCCTATAGTTTACCGTTGCAACAAAGTCCAAGCCAATTCAAAAATTCCGCGCGTCATTCGTCATTCCGAACGCAGTGAGAACCCTCTCACCATTTTTGCCGTATGACGGTAGCAAGGGTGGGAGATTCCTCACTGCGTTCGGAATGACGGCAATGGTTGGGAAAATTTGGGTGAAAATGGGGGCCGGACGGCGCAAGTTCCTATTTCTAAATTCTTACATTACACCGGCAGTCCCCTCAATACATCTTAACTTTTCTAATAACAGCATTATTCCAAGCAAATTATGGCGGTTGTTCAAAACTAAAAAAAAGAAAAATCTGCATATTTGCTAATTTTGCACGTTTTAAGACGTAAAATTTTAAGGAATAAAACTCATGGATTCAGCCGCACTCGCAAATTACAGCGACGACAACGTTATAACTCTCGACTGGCAGGAGCACATTCGCCGCAGGCCGGGCATGTACGTCGGCAAGCTGGGCGACGGCAGCTCGCCCGACGACGGCATTTACATTCTGCTCAAGGAGGTGATAGATAACTCTATCGACGAGTACGCTATGGGCTTCGGGAAGCGCATCAACATTAGCATTGCCGACGACGGCGCGGTGAGCGTGCGCGATTTTGGGCGCGGCATCCCGCTGGGGAAGGTGGTTGACGTTTCCAGCAAAATGAACACCGGAGCCAAGTACGACAGCAAGGCGTTCAAAAAATCGGTGGGGCTCAACGGCGTTGGCATTAAGGCGGTGAATGCGCTTTCGTCGCACTTTGAGGTTCGCTCCTTTCGCGAGGGGAAAACGGCGGGAGGCTGCTGGTGCAAGGGCGTGATGAACGCCGAGCACAAGCTTGCGCCGAGCACAGAGCCAAACGGCACTATGACCTCGTTTGTTCCCGACGAAGAATTGTTTGGCGCTTTCACGTTCAACATGGAGTACGTGGAAGCCATGCTGCGCAACTACACGTACCTCAACTCCGGCTTAATTATTTCGCTCAACGGAGCGGAGTTTGTTTCTCAAAACGGGCTGCTCGACTTGCTCAACGAAAATCTTGGCGAAAGCCCGCTATACTCCCCTGTCCACCTCAAAGGCGCCGACATTGAGGTGGCGCTTACGCACAGCGCCGATTACGGCGAAACGTACTTCTCGTTCGTCAACGGGCAGCACACCACGCAGGGCGGCACGCACCTTGCAGCGTTTCGCGAGGCAATTGTGCGCACCATCAAAGATTTTTTCAAAAAAGACTTTGACCCGTCCGACGTACGCTCGTCCGTAGTGGCGGCCATCAGCGTAAAGGTGGAAGAGCCGGTGTTCGAAAGCCAAACCAAAACCAAGCTCGGCTCGCGCGATATGGAGCCGGGCGGCATAACGGTGCGAAACTTTGTGCTCGACTTTGTGCAGGAGGCGCTCAACAACTTTCTGCACAAACATTCGGACGTTGCCGAATCCATGCTCAAGAAAATTATTGAAAACGAAAAAGACCGCAAGGCTATTTCGGGTATTCAGAAGCTGGCGCGTGAGCGCGCAAAAAAGGCAAACCTCCACAACCGCAAGCTGCGCGATTGCCGGGTGCACTACACCGACAGCAAAAGCGAAGCGTTTGAAAAGTCAACGCTGTTCATCACAGAGGGCGATTCGGCGAGCGGCTCTATCACCAAAAGCCGCAGCGTGAATACGCAAGCCGTGTTCAGCCTTAGGGGAAAGCCTCTCAACTGCTTTGGGCTGACCAAAAGGGTGGTGTACGAAAATGAAGAGTTCAACCTGCTGCAAGCCGCGCTGGACATAGAGGAAAACCTCGACGGGCTGCGCTACAACAAGGTCGTCATTGCCACCGACGCCGACGTGGACGGTATGCACATCCGGCTGCTGCTCATTACCTTTTTCCTGCAATTTTTCCCCGACCTCATCCGGCAAAACCATCTCTACATCCTCCAAACGCCGCTGTTTCGCGTGCGCAACAAGAAGGAAACCATTTACTGCTACAGCGAAGAGGAAAAAAGCAAGGCTGTCAAAAAGCTGGGAATGAAGCCGGAAATCACCCGCTTCAAAGGGCTTGGGGAAATTTCGCCGGACGAATTTGCCAACTTTATCAGCGACGACAAAATACGCCTCGACCCCGTGCGCCTCACCAAGGAAGACGTGGTGCACGACCTGCTGGAGTTTTACATGGGCAAAAACACGCAAGACCGCCAAGTGTTTATCATCGACAACCTGAGGCAGGAGGAGGCGCTGGAGGCTGAAATAGCGGAGGTGGCGTGAGAATTGAGAATAGGGCTTGCGCCATCCAACCTCATTTACACCTAATTTTCCCAACAAAACAACCTCAGTAGCAAGGAGATACAGGCCTTTTAAAACCTAATTACCTCATTTCCAAATAGGTGTGGGTGAGTTGAAGTGCAAGAATATCGTTTGTCGTATATGTTTTTAATACACAGCGTTTTACGAAGTTGCCGACTATTCTTTTGCAAAAAAAGTTGCTGCACGTAGCGTAGCAATGCCAAATTTTTATACCTTTGCGCCAATCAACACATTATTAATAAAAAAAATGTTGCCTATGTAGTATCCGTAAGATAATCTCGTAAGAGGATTCGTTCTCAAGGAGGACGATTGACATATTAGTAAAGCGTTAGCTTATTTTCTTGTTTTCTGAAACCTGGTAAGTTTAAAGAGAGCAACTAAGAAGAAAAAGTCGTAACGCTCACGAGAAATCGTGGGCTTTATTCTTTCCTTAGTTGCAAGGTGTACCAGGACCTCAGAAAACAAGTGAAAAATTTAGTTCACGGTTTTTTTATGTACCTGCCTCAACCCAAAACATGTCGTAAATATGCTGAACAGCGCGACGAAAAACAAAGAGTAAGCAATAAATCAAAAACCATTTTTTAAGATGAAAAAAATTACATTTACATTACTTTGCTTGGCAATCACAGTCTTGGCAGCGAACGCTCAGGACATTATTGTCAAAAGAGACGGTAGCGAAATTAAAGCTAACGTTATCAAGGTGGGCAGCACCGAAGTTGAGTACAAGAAATTTGGAAATCCTTCCGGTCCCACCTATACGCTACTGAAGTCCGAAATCTTTATGATTAAATATCAGGACGGTGATAAAGATGTGTTCGATCAAAAGCAAACATCCGGTTCCCGAGATACCACTAACTCGGGACAGTACAACGCAAACTTCGATCATAAGAATCCATGGTTGGCTTTTCTGTTCTCGTGCTTGTACCCCGGCATAGGTCAGTACTACAATGGCCAAACCAAAAAAAGTATTGTGATGTCGGCTGTTGGCACGGCTGCGCTCGTTACGGGATTTATCTGCACTGCCAATGCTGTTGAAGAAGTTTACTATGGTGGTGGCTATAGCGTATCCACTATAGACGAAGATATGACGCTCATTTCCTCTGCGGCTTATGTAGTGTACTTTGGAACATGGCTGTGGTCGGTCATTGACGCGCCGGTATCGGCAGGTAAAATTAACCGCCGGAGAGAGCGGGGCGAGCTGAGCTGGAATATTGGCAGCGGAAGCACGCTTTCGCTTAACCCAAGTTTGCTGTACGCTGATTCTTTCAGCGGAGTAACCTTACGCCGGCAACCGGCGTGCGGGCTATCGCTAAAGTTAGACTTTTGAGGTAATTTATTGCCCATTGATTTAAGGCAATTTACGTAGAAGAGAAAGGCTGTCAAAAACTCCGGCAGCCTTTTTTGTGCCCGCCAATCAAATCTTTTTGTACCTTTGCGGGAAATTCCGAGTAAAAATCTTACCATGAAAAAAATCAACATTTACCAAATTGCAACGCTCGCGCTAAGCGTGGCGGTTGTCATTCTGGCATACACCAAAACATCATCCGATAAAGCTATGGGAACAAGTAAAAAAGACGCGGTGATTGAAAATATTCATAGCCGCAAAAGCGTGCGCAAGTACGTTGCCGGCAGACCGGTGAGCAAGGACGATTTGCTTGCCTTAGTCAAGGCCGGAATGGCTGCGCCGACCGCAAAAAATGCGCAGCCGTGGGCGTTTGTAATCCTCTCGGAGCGCAGCACGCTCGACAAGCTCGCCGACGGAATGACTTACGGCAAGATGCTTAAGGCTGCGCCGTCGGCCATTGTCGTGTGCGGCAATCTGGAAAAAGATGCGAACGGCGACCTTTGGATGCTGGACTGCTCCGCCGCCACGCAAAACATCCTGCTGGCCGCCGAAGCTATGGGGCTGGGCGCGGTGTGGGCTACCGCATACCCCTACAAGGACAGAATGGCGGCCGTGGCCGGCGCGCTTGAGCTGCCGGCGCACATTGTGCCGCTGTGCGTAATCCCGGTGGGCTACCCGACCGGTACCGAAACGCCAAAAAATAAGTGGAAGGAAGAAAATGTAAAGTGGGAAAAGTGGAATT
>JAITAP010000232.1 GCA_031284065.1 Prevotellaceae bacterium | reverse complement strand
GGAGGCGCTTTGAAGCAGCATATTTTCAACCCCTCACAAAATTCAATGCCGCTGCTGAGGACAAAAATAGCTATTGAACAGAACGTTGCAAGCGCCCAGCTGTTTATTACGGCTCGTGGAATTTACGTGCCGTACCTCAACGGGAAACGCATTGGCAACGACTACTTTAACCCCGGACATACGCAGTACAATAAAATTGTGCTTTACCAAGCTTACGATGTTACGGATTTGCTGAAACCCGGCGAAAATATTTTGTCGGCGCAGCTCGGCGAGGGCTGGTGGAGCGGCAACTCCACGTATAATGGACAACTTTGGAATTACTACGGCGACCGCAACTCGCTGCTGGCAAAATTAGCTATCACTTACGCAAACGGCAGAAAGGATGTTATCGTAACCAATTCCGGCACATGGGAATATACTAGCCAAAGCCCTGTCGTTTACGGCAGCTTGCTGCAAGGCGAAGTGTATGATGCAACGCTTAAGCCGCATGATTGGCGGCCTGCCGTTGAAGTGTCGCTCGACAATCACATTGCTACGGAAGGGCAGCCCAATCGCCCGTATGTCAACGATTACAGCGATTTTGAGCTGGCTGAGCAATTTGGGCAAACCGTGCAGCCCGTTGATACGCTGACGGCAATTTCGGTTGAAGAAGTTCGCCCGCACGTTTTTGTGTATGATATGGGGCAAAACATGGTTGGCGTGCCGCGAATTGACTTGCCAAAGGCAAAGGCAGGGCAAAAAATCGTGCTGCGCTTTGCCGAAGTAAAATATCCCGCTTTGCCTGAGTACAAAGAAAATACGGGCGAACTAATGCTCGAAAATATTCGCGCAGCTATGGCGCAGGATATTTATATTTGTAGCGGAATAGGAAATGAGCAGTATCAGCCGCAATTTACTTTTCACGGGTATCGGTTTGTGGAAGTTACAGGAGTGGAGGCGCCCCTGCCGGTCGAAAATGTGAGAGGAGTGGTTTTGAGCTCGATTGATAAGTTCACCGCTCGCTACGAAACCTCCAACCCGAAGGTGAACCGGCTGTGGGAAAACATTCAATGGAGTATGCGGGGCAATTTTCTCTCAATACCTACCGACTGCCCGCAGCGCAACGAGCGGATGGGCTGGAGCGGCGATATTTCCGTCTTTTCGCGCACAGCGACCTATTTGGCGGACGTCAGGCAGTTCTTCAATCGCCATTTGCTGGCAATGCGCAACGTACAGCGCGCAGACGGACGTTTCCCCGATGTGGCGCCGCAGGGCGGCGGCTTTGGCAGTATCCTCTGGGGCAGCGCAGGCATTACCGTAGCTTGGGAGTGCTACCGGCAATACGGCGACGCCGCGCTGCTGACGGCGCACTACGACGCAATGAAACGATACATTGAATTTGTTATGGAAAAATATATTGACAAGGAAACCGGTATTTTGGTACAGGAAAACCCGAAAAGCGAGGGCAATCTGGGCGACTGGCTGGGGCCGGAACAGGAAAAAAACGACAACTCGCTGCTTTGGGAAAGCTACTTCCTTTTTGATTTGGACATAATGATACATTTTGCCGATATTTTACGCAACGCAGCCGACAAGCAGCTGTTTTCGGATATTTACAATCAACGAAAAACTTTTTTCAACAGTACCTATATCGACCATGAAACGGGCAAAACCGTTTGCTCGGGCTTTGCGCAAAACAAAAAAGATATGCCCAAAGGCAAGTGGATAGACACGCAAGCTTCTTACGCTTTGCCGCTGGCTTTTGGTATTGTCAGCGAGGAAAGCAGGCCGAAATTCATCGCAAATTTCGTAGCAAGCATTGAGCGCGAAAACAGAATGGACGATGGAAAAATCGCACCGCCATACTCGCTACTAACCGGTTTTATCGGCACGGCGTGGATAAGTAAAGCCCTTTCGGACGTTGGGCGCAGCGATTTAGCTTACAAGCTTCTACAGCAAGCATCCTATCCCTCGTGGCTCTACCCTGTGGAGCAGGGCGCAACTACGGTTTGGGAACGCCTCAACTCTTACACCCACGAAAACGGTTTTGGCGGCAACAACGGAATGAACTCGTTTAACCACTACTCGTTTGGGGCGGTTGGCGCATGGATGATTGAAAACTCGCTGGGCATTAATCGCGACGAGCACGCCGGGTTCAAGCATTTTATCCTACAGCCCGAAATCGACAGGACAGGTCAGATGTCCTTTGCGAAAGGGTATTACGATTCTCCATTCGGCAGAATTGAAAGCGGCTGGGAAATCAAGGGAAACGAAGCGCATTATCACTTTGTCGTGCCGGAAAGCACAACGGCAACGCTCCGTTTGCCGGGGAATAAAATATCGTTTGCCAACAAAAAAGGCGTGAAAAAATCCGGCGGCGGCAACGGCAAGAAAGTTTTTGTACTGCAACCGGGTGAATATGAGTTTGTAGAAAAGTATTAACACGAATTGTATGCTTCCAATTAGGAATTAAGAATGACTTTGTTGTAACGGTAGTCAAGGCGGTATTTTCTACTATACTATCGCAGCGGTAAAATTAACTGGCTTTGTAAGCATTGGGCATACCTATCCCAATGAATTTATTTAGTGTCAAAGCTTTGAGCTTGACTTCTACTTCCTGATTTTCAAAGGTTCTGGCATCCAACGCTCCCCCGAAAATAGTTTTGTACCGGAACATCACCACCTCGTTCAGGCTTCGTCGAGGGTAGCCGCTTTGCTCTTTCCACGATTGCGAGCCGTGCTTACTGATGTACTCCACCGCTTGATTACGTTGGCGTAAGTAGGCCGGCAAGGGCTTCCTCTTTTTCGGCTTTTGTACCACCGCGTTTTGAGGTGGCGGGATAACCTGCGCTATGCCATCCCCTAAAACCGCCCTGAAGCCAAACTTGTCATACGCCCCGTCGCCATGAAAGCTGCGGATACTACCGGTTTTCCCTGCCAGCATTTTGCTCCCCACCGAAGCATCATCTTCATCATTCCCGGTTAACGCCACCGAAAGTATTTCCTGCGTGTCAAG
This sequence comes from Prevotellaceae bacterium, assembly GCA_031284065.1. Lineage (GTDB taxonomy): Bacteria > Bacteroidota > Bacteroidia > Bacteroidales > UBA932 > JAITMY01. The sequence goes on along the minus strand of JAITAP010000232.1, from coordinate 8,531 downwards.
GTCTATGCATACGTGCAGTTTTCGCCACGTCCGATGCTTTGACCAGCCATGCTTACGCACCTTCCACTCTCCTTCGCCGTAAACCTTTAAGCCTGTCGAGGCTATGCCGATGGCAAGCTTCTCTCCCGAGTACAACCGCCTCTTTAGGGCTACTGGCAGGCTCTTCTGGCGACGGCACAGCGTGCTGTAATCCGGCACAGCGAGGTGGCTCTTGCCCATCAGCCCAAGCAAGCTGCGCATAAAACCGGCGCTTTGGCGCAACTTTAGCCGGTAGCTGATTCTCATCAGCAGGCAGCATTGAATTATGCCATCCGAGTAGGTCTGCTCGCCAACCTCTTTACTCTGCCGGCTGGCTAACTCCCATTCCTTTAAAACGCCATCCTCCAGCCATAACGTTAAGCTGCCTCGCCGGCATAAACTTTCGTTACAGGCTTTCCAACTTGTAATTTTATACGTATCTTTGCCACGGGTTATTGGTGAGGTACTCATAGTATCTGTATTTTTATTTTTCAAATACAAAAATGCACCAACAACTCTTTTTTTTCCTATAGTTTGCCGTTGCAACAAAGTCATTTCGGAATGTTAAGTATATTCCTCAACTTTTACGTATGAAAAATCGTCCCTTAAAAGGCATTATTCCGCCTCTTGTAACGCCCCTGCTGGATAGCGACACGCTTGATGCTCGGGGGCTGGAGCGGCTGGTAGAGCACGTGATAGCCGGCGGCGTTCACGGGCTGTTTATTTTGGGCACTACCGGCGAGGCGCAGAGCTTGAGCTACCGGCTACGCGCCGAGCTGATAGAGCGCACGTGCAGGCAGGTGCGCGGCCGCCTGCCGGTGCTGGTTGGCGTGAGCGATACTTCGCTGGCGGAGAGCAAAGCTCTTGCGCACAAGGCAGCCGACTGCGGCGCAGATGCGGTGGTGTCGGCTCCTCCGTTTTACTACGCGCCGGCGCAGCCGGAGCTGGTATATTTTTACACCCACCTTGCCAAAACGCTGCCGCTGCCGCTGTTTCTCTACAACATGCCTTCGCACACAAAGGTTGCCTTTGCCCCCGAAACAATCCGCCAGCTGTCGGATAACGAAAATATTGTCGGCATAAAAGACAGCTCGGCCAATGGCGCTTACTTTCAGCAGGTGTGCTACGCCATGCGCGACGTGAAAGATTTTTCGCTGCTCGTTGGCCCTGAGGAGATGATGGCAGAAACGGTGCTGCTTGGCGGGCATGGCGGCGTAACCGGCGGCGCAAACATTTTCCCAAGCCTGTACGTGGATTTGTACAGCGCGGCGGTGGCCAAAGATTTTGACAGAATAATGCCGCTTCAAAGGAAAGTTATGCAGGTGAGCAACCTGCTCTACACGGTTGGGCGCTACGGCTCCAGCTACCTCAAGGGGGTTAAGAGCGCCCTCTCCGTAAAGGGCATTTGCAGCGATGTGCCGGCAACTCCCTTTGAGCACTTTTACGAGAAAGAGCGGGAGAAAATCAAAACGTCGCTGGAAGAAATCGGGCTGCTATGAGCTGCCCGTTGAGGTTGGGCTGAGGTTCAAATTTTAAAATTCAAAAAAGATGTCTTTAAGTACGGTTGACTACGTTGTATTTTTTGGCTTCACGGTCGGCGTTGTGCTGTTTGGCTGCTCCTTTTACTTCAGGAACAGGTCGGCGGAGGCTTTTACCAAAGCGTCGGGGAACATGCCGGCGTGGGTGGTGGGCATGTCAATTTTTGCGACGTTTGTCAGCAGCATCAGCTTTTTGGGTATTCCCGGCAACGCCTACGCCACCACGTGGAATTCGTTTGCTTTTAGCCTTTCCATTCCGCTTGCCTCGTGGCTGGCGGCAAAGTTTTTCGTGCCGCTCTACCGGAGCGTGAACAGCGTTTCGGCGTACGCCTACCTCGAGGCGAGGTTTGGCTACTGGGCGCGGGCCTACGCCGCTACGTGCTACCTGCTTACGCAGCTGGCAAGGATAGGCTCCATACTCTACCTCACGGCGCTGCCCCTGCACAAAATGTTTGGCTGGGATTTGAGCACGATTATTCTCCTCACGGGCGTTGCGGTAATTCTTTACGCCATGCTGGGCGGCATTGCCGCCGTGCTTTGGACGGATACCATTCAGGGGTTCATCCTTATTTTGGGCGCGCTGACGTGCGCCGTTGTGCTGACCTTTTCCATGCCCGAAGGCCCAGCGCAGCTGTTTGAGATAGCCTCCGCTCACCGCAAGTTCAGCTTGGGCAGCTTTGGGGCAAGCCTTGCAGAGCCTACGTTTTGGGTGGTGCTGATGTACGGCGTTTTCATCAACCTGCAAAACTACGGCATAGACCAAAACTACGTGCAGCGCTACATGACCGCCAAGTCCGAAAAAAGCGCCAAGCGGTCGGCATTTTACGGCGGGATGCTTTACCTGCCGATTTCGCTGGTGTTTTTTTACATTGGCGCCGCCCTGTTCAGCTACTACACGGCGCGTCCGTCGCTGCTGCCGGCGGGCGTTTCTGCCGACAGCGTTTTCCCGCACTTTATCATAAACGGCCTGCCGACGGGGGTAACCGGATTTTTGATAGCCGCCATTTTTGCCGCCGGCATGAGCACCGTCTCCACCAGCCTCAACAGCTCGGCAACGGTTATCCTTACCGACTTTTTCGGGAAATTTGCAAGAAAGGAAATGACGAACAGGAGGCGCATGGCTGTGCTGTACTCCTGCTCGCTGGCGCTGGGGGCGCTGGGCGTGGCGCTGGGGCTGGCAATGATGAAGGTTAAAAGTGCGCTGGATGCGTGGTGGAGCTTGGCGTCGATATTCAGCGGAGGTATGCTGGGGCTGTTCTTGCTTGGCTACCTGATGAGGCGCGTCAAAAGCGTTCACGCCGGAGTAGCGGTTGCCGCAGGCGTGCTGGTGATTTCGTGGATGAGCATACCGCTGTTCCGCAGCCCTTTTCACAGCTACCTCACCATTGTGTTTGGAACTACGACAATCTTTCTGGTAGGTTTTTTGCTGACGTTGGGGCTGAAGAGGGCAAAGCGAGCCGGGCTGAAAGGCGTAACAATGCTGATTCTGGCCGCCGGTACGCTTTCCCTTACGCCGGTAAAATCTGCGCCGGCCGTGCTAAGGGCAGACGATTTTAAGCATTACATTGACTACTTCAACCGGATGGAGGATGAAAACATTGCGCAAGCGGTCCCCAACGCGCAGTCGTGGGAGTTTTTGCGGCGCAATATTCCCCTGTTCTCCTGCCCGCAGGATAACTTTGAGGAGATATACTACTTTCGCTGGTGGTCGGTGCGCAAGCATTTGCAGAAAACGCCCGAAGGCTACGTGTTTACCGAATTTTTGGTGAACCGCAGCTACGCCGACAGGTACAACATGATAAGCAGCGGCCTGGGGCACCACATTTACGAGCTGCGCTGGCTGCACGAGGCGGCTTACCTCAACGACTACCTGCACGTGTGGTATCGGGGCAACAACGGAGCGCCGCTCAAGCGCCTGCGGGCGTTCAGCAGCTGGACTGCGTACGCGCTCCTCAACCGCTACTGCGTGAACCCGGACAGCAGCTATCTGGTGGACATGCTTCCCGATTTGCAGGCCGAGTACCACGCATGGGAGCAGGAGCGGCGTCTTCCCAGCGGCTTGTTTTGGCAGTACGATGTGCGCGACGCTATGGAGGAAACCATTAGCGGCGGAAGGCGCGAAAAAAATGCGCGGCCAAGCATCAACAGCTACATGTACGCCAACGCTGTGGCAATTGCTTTCGCCGCAAAGCTGGCGGGCGACGAAAATCTCTCAAAAATGTTTTCGGGCAAGGCCGATACGCTCAAAAATCTGGTGGAGCAAAAGCTTTGGAGCGGGCAAACGGAGTTTTTTGAAACCCTCAAGCAGGCAGATACGTTTGCGCACGTGCGCGAAGCCATTGGCTACATGCCGTGGTACGCCAATATGGTTTGCGGCAACGCCAAGTACAATGCGGCGTGGCGTCAGGCGCTGGACGAAAATGGATTTTTGGCGCCCTTTGGGCTTACCACCGCCGAGCGCAGGCATCCGCAGTTTCGCTCGCACGGCTGCTGCCGCGAAAAGCTGGGCAGCTGCTGCAAGTGCGAGTGGGATGGCGCTATATGGCCATTTGCCGTATCGCAAACGCTCACAGGCATGGCAAATTTTATGAATGGCCAAGAGCAAAACGTCGTTAGCGATTCCGCCTACTTCCGCCTCCTGGAGTTGTACGTCGAATCGCAGTACTATCGCGGCAGGCCTTACGTTGGCGAGTATCAGGACGAGGCTACCGGCTACTGGCTCAAGGGCGATCAGGAGCGCAGCCGATACTACAACCACTCTACCTTTGCCGACTTGGTGATAACGGGGCTGGCAGGGCTGCGCCCGCGCCCCGACAGCGTGATAGAAGTGCATCCGCTTATTCCGCAGGACAAGTGGGACTGGTTTTGTCTGGACAACGTGCTTTACCATGGGAAAATTATCACAATTATGTGGGATAAAACGGGGACAAGGTACAACTGCGGCAAAGGCTTCCGGGCGCTGGTTAACGGCAAAGTAGTAGCGTCGTCCGAAAAGCTGACGAAAATTACGGCGAAATTCTGAATGTTGGGCTTGCATTTCCTGCACCGTAACAGGCGGCATACCTGCGCCGCGTTGGACGCTGTGTTACCTTTCAGGCACGCTGCCGCCGCCAGCGGGGGCAAAACCGCGCCGGCAGAGGCAAGCCGAAACGGATTTTGACCGCGAAGCGATGCACGCGACGCTGCAAAACACTTTTCAGTGCCATTTTTCTTACGCCGGAACGCGCAGCGGGGGGGGGGCTGCATGATTGAAGGAGTAAGAGTAGATATTGCGTATTTTCCGCACAAGCGGATACAGCTTGTTGTGCAATACGACAAAATCCGTCTGTACGGCGGCGAAGATTTGATGGCAATGAAAGTTAACGCCATTTTGCGAAGAGGAAAAAAAAGGATTTTTGGGACATTTGCGAGCTATTGGAGCATTACCCCATACAGCAAATGATAGATTGCTACGACTTTGTTGTAGCGAGAGCACATTTATAAAGCCTAATAAATATTTTCAATTAATTCCCCGTAGGGGAATAATATCAATAGAAAAGATTTTGCCCGCTTTCTCCATTAGCCTATCCCGTAGGGATTTAACAGCATCGTCATTTTCTATTATTCCCCTACGGAGAACAGAAAGGGGTGATACACGTTTTTCTATTGATATTATTCCCCTACGGGGAACGGGAGCGAAGCGGAGTTCGGCGCAGCCAATTGGAACGTAACTAATTGGAAATGTTAGCATGTTATTCGTCGCAACAAAGTCGATTGCTACTGTAAAAAAATTCCTTCTCAAATGCTATATATTTCTATTCCGCAAGCGTTAACCTACTTTGTTGACGCTCACAGCAGCGAAGCCCCCGTGAGCTTCAAAGGGGCAAACGTGGGAGTCCGTGCAGGAGCTTATGCGGAAAAAAGTGCGCGATTTCCTAATCTGAGCTGCACGGACGCCCGTGCCCCGCTTAACTTAATAGCCAACAAGCTTGCAAACATACGCTGACACATGGTCGATGGTAGAGGGCGGTCGCCGCTTCAACTCCTACGCAGGGTACTTCCGGCGGCGGTTTGGGCAGCGCGTGCAAAAGGTGGCCATCAACGCCGGGTTTACCTGCCCCAACCGCGACGGAACGCTTGCGCTCGGCGGCTGCACCTACTGCAACAACAGCGCCTTTAACCCGTCGTACTGCCTGCCCCGCAAGAGCATTACCCGGCAAATTGACGAGGGCATTGAGTTTCACGCCGCGCACCGCTACAAAAAGGCGCAGCAGTACTTGGCGTACTTTCAGGCGTTTTCCAACACGTACGCGCCGCTCGATACGCTCCGCAGGGTGTACGGCGAAGCCCTCCGGCATCCGCAGGTTGCGGGGATTGTGGTGGGGACGCGCCCCGACTGCGTTGACAACGCCAAGCTGGACTACCTTGCGCAGCTCTCGCAGGAAAAGTTTGTGGCGGTGGAGTACGGCGTGGAGTCGTGCTACGACAGGACGCTGCGCCGCATCAACCGCAGGCACGACTTTGCGGCGGCCGTGCGGGCTATTGAGGAAACCGCGCGGCGCGGCGTGTGCGTTGGCGCTCACCTCATTTTTGGGTTGCCGGGCGAAACAAAGGACGATATGCTGCGCGAAGCCGAAATCCTGTCGGCGCTACCGCTGACCACCGTCAAGTTTCACCAGCTGCAGCTGATGAAAGGCGCCGCCATGGCGCACGAATTTGACGCGTACCCGCACGATTTTGTACGCTTTGGGGTGGAAGAGTATATTGATTTTTTCGTTGACTTTTTGGAACGCTTTACCCCCAACATTGTGGTAGAACGCTTTGCCGGCGAAGCGCCGCCGCGCTTTCTTGCCCGCCCCGAGTGGGGGCTTATCCGCAACGAACAGCTGCTCGCCATGCTCGACAAGCGGCTGGCGCAGCGCAACACGTGGCAGGGAAGGCTGAAGCGCTAATGATTAATGATTAATGATTAGTGATTAATGATTAATGGCGCAAGCGCGGTCAGGTATTTGAATACCGTTCGTAAAAACCTCATTTCCACCTAATTCAAATAACAAAACAACCGCAAAATTAATGAATAGTGAATAATGAATAATGAATAATGGCGCGAAGCGCGGCAGCGGTTTGAATACCGTTCGTAAAAACCTCATTTTCACCTAATTCAAATAACAAAACAACCTCAGTAGCAGGCAGAAAATACGTACATATCCGCCAACCTCATTACCTCATTTAGTTGATTTATAATAAGGTTGGCGTTTACGTATATCTTTTTTTGCGCTACTGAGGTTGTTTTGTTGGGAAAATGAGGTGGAAATCGAGGTTTTAAATTCGCCTTGCAAGTTCCCGCAGGGATTTTTGCAAGGCGCAAGCAATAATTTTCAATTCTTAAGCGCCGTCCCTACAGAGCTTGCGCAGAGCGGTTTCTTTTATGGAAATCTTTTCTTTTAGTTGGTCAGCATCGTTAACATTTAAAATTTTCAGCGCCAATTGAGGCCGCTGTAAAATAAAATCGCGTGAAAAATCGTTCTCTAAGGAGAACGGTTGACGTAGCGGGAAAGCGTTACGCTTAAATTTTTGTGCTTGAAGTTGTGCCTGCCTCAACCGTGATCCCTTAAGATGGAGCCGCACACCATCACAAAAAACGGGGCGCAACGCCCGAAAAGCCTCACGAGTAGGGCGCAAAAATCATTTTTTAAACCCAATTTTTATGAGAAAATTTGTCTTATTCGCCGCGCTTGCCGCCGGAACAATTACCGGCGCAGCCGCGCAAAAGCCGATTGAGTTCGGCGCAAGAGCAGGCCTTAACTTCGACAGCCAAAAGCAATCGCGAAGCAATGAGTCCGAAACGTCCGACAGCAAGCTGGGCTTTCACCTTGGCGTGGTTGCCGACATTCCGCTGGCAAACTTGGCGTCCTCGCTGCCCTCATGGTTTTACTTTCAGCCGGGGCTGTACTTTACCACTAAGGGAGGCAAAGAGAGCAGTAGCTGGCAGGGAATGTCATCCACGAGTACCGCCAGCCTGTACTACCTTGAGCTGCCGCTGCGGGCTTCGGTAAAGTACCCCCTTGCGGGCAGCTTTTGCGTAAGGGCGCACGTTGGGCCGTCCGTTGGCTTTGCGGTGAGCGGCAAGTCAAAGACCGAGCTGACGCAAGGCGGAAAAACGCAATCCAACGAAGGGGACTACTTTGAGAACGACGACGTGAGCCGGTTTCACTTTGGGCTTGACTTTGGCGCAGGCGTGGAGTACAAGCAGCTCCACCTTGGCGTGGGCTACGACCTTGGGCTGTCCAACATGTACACCGGAGATGGCGACCTCTCCATAAAGAACCGCACCCTTGGCGTAAGCCTTGGCTACAACTTCTAAGAGCACTTTAAGCTCTGAATTTTGAAGATAGCGCGCTCTGCGCGCCGCTGTGAGCCTCCGTGCACCGCTGCGTAAACTATTTACGCAGCGGTGTGCGGAGGCTTTGCAAAAAGGTACAGGGCATAAGCGCAATTTTTCGGCGCCGCCGTGAATTAAGCCGAGCGTAGTGAGTAATCTCCAAAGGAGAGGGGAGCAGGGACACGATGCTCGGCGCAAGCCATCCCTCTACTTTGGAGAGGGGGAGCAGGGACACGATGTTCGGCGCAAGCCACCCCTCTCCTTTTGGAGAGGGGCAGGGGGTGAGGTCTGGGAGCGAGGCGTGCAGGTCGCTTGCGTTTTTCATTCCGTAGGAATGAATCGCTCGGTAGAAAGGGGCAATGCTCTCGGTGCAACACATTCCGTCAGGAATGTGCCCACACGCGCTCAGGAGCCATTCCTACGGAATGTCGGGGTTCGGTGGCAGGGATGCTTTTCTACCGAGCGTTCCATCCCTAACGGGATGGCGTTTAACGCCGCCAACACCGCCGCCAATGCTATCCCGCCAACACCGCCCCGCCGCGTCGTTCCGTCGCGCCGCCCCGTCGTCGCGTCGCGCCGTCGTCATCCCGCGTCGCCGTAGCAACCTCATTTTT
>JAITAP010000204.1 GCA_031284065.1 Prevotellaceae bacterium | reverse complement strand
ACGTCAACAAGATGGTATCAAAAATATTCGACTTTACCAACGTAAAAGCCGCCTTTGACGCGCTGCTGACAAACGACGGCAGCTTGGCAAAAGCGCTGGTGAAGTTCGGGTAAAACTTTTCCACGCAAAAATCACAACTTTCCGATAAAAAAATAATTCGCTGATTTTGTTGCTGAAACTATGATTTTTCAAGGATTTCATCTACAAACGCTATTTCCTCTCCAACTTTTTCCATGCTATGAGGTATATATTTTTTCGGAAACTCGCCGTAAAAGATTGCGTTGCTAATTGCTATCAACTTTTCTTTTTCAGCCTCACAAATGTATCTCTTTTGCGCTAAGCTATCTACATACGTCCTAAATAGCGACGTTCCCCCCATCCTCCAAAATTCTTTTCCTACCCTTGCACAGTAAAAAACCAAATTAAATAGTTTTATCATGAAAAGAATCTTAATACCTGTATATTGTATGATGGCACTTTGCAGCGGCAACAGTGGTCAGGGCGGCTCGGGGATTGACCTGAACAACCTCGACACGACGGTAAATCCGCGTCAGGATTTTTACGGATACGCCTGCGGCGGGTGGACAGCCGCTCGTGAACGATGATTTGGGCAATAGCCCCGCAACTTCCAACGCTTGATTGACGTCGCTCTCTCTTGCGCACTTGCAGGCGCAAAAATTATCTTTCTCTTTTTTCCAGCAGTTCTTCATACGAAGTAATAAGCTTGCGCTGCGTATCACACAACTCTTTAAGAAGAGCATAATCCGCGCCGGAATCCTGCTGACAAAATTCACTTCGCAACATTGCTCCTTGCCCGGTAAGAAGCCAATCAGAGCTATATTGGGGATAATTTTCAACTACTCGCTGAAGCCATTTAGCCTGAATATCCGTATTTTTTGCCAAAGCACGAGATAAAACACCCTTGCTTGCGCCAATTTTTTTCTCAATAGCGCCAATACTAATGCGCTCGTTATTAGCAATTTCCAATATTTGGCTTAAAATACTTCTCAAAAATAACGAAAATTATCATCAAAAATTTTGCAACGTTGAAAATTATCACCTATCTTTGTGCCGTGAATTATATTTCTTTTTTATCCTCACGAAGAGGCAAATTTCGTGGGCTGGTCTTTTATAACCTGTAAAGATAGTAAAGAGTTTTCAGAAATGCAGCTTTAGAGCGAAAATCTACCTTAAAATGGCATGTAAACTATTCTAAGCCGGTAATAACCAACTAAATAAGTTGACATTAAAGCGTATTGCACAAGGGGGGATTGCGAGTGGATATTCAACGGAATATGGTATATACATTATGATACATCCATGTTATTAACTCATTAAATTATCACTAAAAAAAATCAAAGATCATGAAAAAGACAATTTTTGTTTTCGCCACCATGTGTGTGCTCGGCGCTGTTAGCGCAAAAGCCCAAACGACAAAAACTCCCAAGTATCGCCGCAGCTCGCTGGCGATGGTTCTCATTGACGCCAACAATTTCGAAAAGAAAAATGTGGTGTTGCAGTCGTGGAATAACTACCCGTTCCCGGACAAGTATGACAAGCACGATATTCCGTTCAAAACCTTGCAGCTTACGCCTACGACTCTTGGGGTTCAGGGCATAGTAGATTTAACAACGGGAAAGTCTGATATTCAATCGGATATAGAAAAAGCCATCAAAGATAATAAAATTGGGAGTCAGCTGGTGGCACGGTGGTTCAACCGCTCAGCTGACGGAAAATTTGATGTGAAACTTATCCAGCAGCGAGGATTTTACAACGCTACCGTGCTGGAAGCAAATGTAGCAAAGCAGCAGACACGCGGCACGTCTGCACTTGCCGATGCAGGTGAGGAGTTGATAAATAATACATTTATCACTTTTACCCGTTTCATGTTTTTCAAAAATGAGCCGGTAGCGGCGCTGATTCGGGACATTGCCAAAAAGGAAGCCGCCAAACTGCTTGCAGGGAAGCCACAAATGGCTATAACCGCTGCCCATAAACCAATTGATGTTGCATACGAAGCAGCCAAAGACGGGCAAACCCTATTCTCAAAAACGTGGCTCTACAAGCTGGTATGGAACGACTCCATTGCTGCCGAATTTTACAACGTTTGGAATAACCCTGCCGCATTTGACAAGCTGGACTTCCGCCTGGAGCTGGTGGGCGCCCAAACCAACTCAAGCACGGTGATGCTCTCCTTAGAGGGAGCAGATGCAGCCATACACAAGGTGGAAGTTCGTAATATCGACAAGGTGTTTGCCGAGTTGCAGCAAACGTATGATGTGTTCAAACCCAAAGTGCCTATCTTGACCACCGACCCGCTTACGGCGCAAATCGGCATGAAGGAAGGTTTGAGTGGCGGCGAAAAATTTCAGGTGCTGGAAATGACGCAAGACCCACAAACCGGACGTACAAAATACGTAGTTGTCGGAAAAACCAAGGTGGATAAAAAATTGGTTTGGGATAACCGCTACAACGCCGGTGAAGCGCCGGAAGTTGAGGTAAAAGATAAGGAGGGAAAGCCTATTACTGCCACTAACTTTAAAAAGGTGAAGAAAGCCCAGCCGGGTATGCTACTAAAGCAAATAAAATAGTAAAATCAGCACGTATGTACAAGCAAAAGAGTAAAGCGTTGCCTTCCTGCCTCTTTACTCTTTTGCTTACATGCGGCGCCCACAAATCAAATAAAAAATAGATAGCTATATGAAAACCGTGAAAATAGTGAAAGCATGGTGCGCTGTTTCTATCATTGCGCTGATAGTAGCCGCATGTGGCGCCGCAAAAAAGGTGGCAGATACAGATACCAAACAGTGGAGGTATGAGCTGGAAGCCGTTGGCGTTGGGGTGCAAGGCACCTACCAAGTCAAGGTTTGGTCATACTCCAAAGATGCCGGTGTTGCCATTGAGCAAGCCAAAAAGAATGCCGTTCATGGCATTATATTCAAAGGTTTTGCCGGCATACGCGGCGTTCCATCACAAAAACCTTTGGTAAGCACCCCCTCAGCAGATTCCGAGAGAAAAGATTTTTTCGAACCTTTCTTTGCCGACGGCGGCGGCTACATGAAGTTTGTAAATCTTAGCAACAACGGCGCAATTGCTCCCGGCGACAGAATAAAAATAGGGAAAGAGTATAAAATCGGGGTTGTTGTATTGGTTAACGTTGCAGCTCTGCGGAAAGAGCTGGAGAATGCAGGAATAGTGAAAAAATTAGGCGCAATTTAGCAACATGCTATAACATTTATATCATTATGAAAACAACAAAAATGCTTTTAGCAGCTGCGCTTACGCTATGCCTGAGCGCTACTGCCTATTCGCAGGCAAAAAAACCTACCATCATGGTGGCGCCGAGCGATGTATGGTGCAACAAAAATGGCTATATGACCGCGTATGATAACCAGGGAACAACCGTTAAAGTGCCAAGCTATAAGGCAGCCCTGCAAGACAATGCCGATTTGCTTTTGGTAATCAGTAAAATAAACGAGCTGATGCAGGAACGGGGATTTCCGTTGAAAAATCTGGAGTCGTCGCTAAAATCGCTGGACAATCAGGCGGCGGAAGACGCTATGCTCATGAGCAAAAGTGGTGCGGCAGCGGCAGAAAGCCCCATTGACAAGCTAAAGCAAGTTGCCAAAGCCGACATTTGGATGCAAATGACGTGGAGCATTAATCAAACGGGACCTAAAAAATCCATCACCTTCAACCTGCAAGGTCTGGACGCTTACACCGACAAACAGGTAGCCGGCGCTTCGGGTACGGGGCAACCCTCCTTTTCATCCGAGCTGCCCGTATTGCTGGAGGAGGCAGTGCTTGCGCATATAGACAACTTCAACGCGCAGCTTCAGTCGCATTTTGACGACATGGCTGCTAACGGGCGCGAAGTGGCGCTCCGCATCAGGGTATGGGATTCATTTGATGGCGACTTGGAATCAGAGTATGAGGGAAACGAGCTGCGCAACATCATTGAAAACTGGGTATCGGATAATACGGTCAACAAGCAATTTTCGACAACCGACGCTACTGAGAAAATTATGCTGTTTGAGCAAGTGCGTATTCCTCTGTATAACGAAAAAAATAGAGCCCTCGATACCCGCGGGTGGGCAACCGGTCTGCAAAAAATGCTGAAAAATCAGTACCAAATTGATTCTAAGGTTATGATGAAAGGTTTAGGGCAGGCGCAAATCGTAATTGGCGAAAAATAGTAAACCAATGCAATGGTAACAACGAAGCTAATAATACGAGCCATGAAGAATTGTAACCTTTTCCTTTTACCGATTTTTACGTGTTGCATCTGCTACGCTTATGCGCAAGGTGGTGCAAGCAGCGACAAGACAAAAAACTTAGCCCTTTCCGTATGGGTATCCGATAATATTGACGGATTACCGCCGGAGGCGAAAAATAATTTGCAGAACAAGCTAACGCAAATAGCCTCAAAGCAAGGGATTGCCGCTAACCCCGGGCATTCGCGGTTTATTCTTACGGCAAACGTTGTTGTGCAAGAAAAATACATTACTTCTACAGCGCCTCCCAAGCACGCCTACAAGCTTGACGTTACTTTTTACGTAGGCGACGGCTTTGAGGGAAAAGTTTTTGCCAGCCACACCTCATCGGTATCCGGCATTGGCGACAACGAAACAAAGGCGTACATGAATGCGCTGAAAAATATTAAAGTATTAGACCCGGCCTACAAGAAGCTTATGGACTTGGGAGCATCTAAAATTGTAGGCTACTTCAACACCCAGTGCGATTTTGTTATTAAGGAGGCAAAAACGCTTGCCAACTCGCAGAAATACGAAGAGGCATTGTGGAAGCTGACCTCTGTGCCGGACGTATGCGCAGATTGTTGGAGCAAAGCCATGTACGAGGCAAATACAGTATTTCAGCAAAAAATTGACCGCGAATGTAAAGCTATATTCGCCGAAGCAACCAATATATGGAATTCCGGACAAAACCCGGAAGCTGCGGAAAAGGTCGGCGCTGTACTGGTAACCATTGACCCCAGCTCAAGCTGCTTCCCAAAAGCGATTGATTTGTCCAACCAAATCGCACAACGCATAAAAGAGCTATACGAGCAAGACGAGGTTGCAAAAAAAGAAGATGTGGCTTTTCAAAGAGAAATGCAAGAAAAGGAATTAGCATTTCAGCGAAAAATGCAGGAAAAAAGCTTAGCGGTAGAGCAAGAGCGGATAAAGGCATATCGAGATGTAGGCGTTGCCTGGGCAGAGCGCCAGCCACAGGAAATACCTTATACCGCCTTCTGGTAAATGAGTCGGTAATTTTCGGAAAAAAATAAAGGGTACGAATTAAATTCTATCACTACCAACCGACTAATAGTAAATCGGCTGGTTTTTATTTTTTTACGTTATTGATTTTTAATTAATTACAATTTTTTTCACTACTGACCGACTAAAATTTTATTTGTAAAGGCAATCATTTTTAATTCAGGATATTATCTTGTTTTTGAAATAAAAGAGGCAGGTTTTTAAGACCTGCTGGAGAATCGGTTATTTGAGTTTCAATTTATAATTTTTCTCGAATATTCAACTCTTAGACACTTAAAATTCAAAAAACGGCAACATTTAAAATAATTCAGGGATACAAAAATAATCCTGAAAAATTTAGTCGGTCAGTAAATGAAAGATAAAATAGAATTGTAAGGATTCGCACAGTTAGAGTTACCGGTGACCAAGTCAGATTATGTTCCGAGTAGTATAAATCATTAACTATTAACAATAATTTTTAAATCAAATCGTATGAATAATTCTTTTACAGAAGCATTACTTGCTAAAATTATGGGTAACAGGTATGTTCCTAAATCTCAAGTAGAAAGGCAGTTGAGTCCCATTATTGATATTTTTTTAGAATCAGCGATACAAAAACTTGCTGATGAGAATATTATTTGGAGCGGGAAATACAGGTTGTTGGCTGCTGAATTTCCATTTCATAACCAACATCCATTAGGGGAAGGTAATAGAAGCCGCGAAGCTTTAAGTGTTAACATTGATTTTCTTGCAATGGATATTTCAAGCAAAACAATTATTTTGATTGAATTAAAAACAGATTGCAAATCAATGAAGGGGGAACAATTAAGCCTTTATGACGCAATATTAAGGAGTGATTGTCCGGATAAAGGTAAACGATTATCCGAATTTTTAGATATACTGAAGGATAAAAATCCGAAATACGTTCAGCACGTCAACTCAATCAATGAAATTGAAAATGATTGCCATTGTAAATTGTCTGATTTAAATGACATACGGCTTTTGTACATTGCCCCAAAAAAACTGATGATTCCGCAATCTGAGAATGTGAAACATATTTCATTCTCTGACCTTTATAATCATAATGATATTTCACACCCATTCAAAGAGGACTGGAAAATTGTCACAGAAATTATGCAGGAATTGGATGATATACAAGATTATGCAGAATCAAAATCTTCCAACCCTTCAAACAGTACAATCAATCAATCACAATCGAGAATTGTTCCTCCTGATGCTACATATAAACCTCTAAAAGAACTGGTTAGCAAATTTGAAACTGGCACGTTGAATAGTGGATATGTGGGTTTTAAAGGAGGGAGAAGTACTCTATCGTTCGAATTAATAAATAAGAGGAAGCACATTATACACAACCGTCTGTATAAATGGAAAGAAATACGTGCGAGCAATGATAAGCAATCGAATTGGATACCAATAAAGGAATTTATGAATATTTTAAGGGAGAACGGGATAAGAAACACGAATGATTTATAGTATGGATATAGGGGACTCCTAAAAACGGAAAACGGAAAAAAAGTTGCGACAAGATTTTGTATATCAACTGAATATCTGTACCTTTGCAGCACAAAAACAATAAAACATGAAGAATTTTAAAAGGCACAAGGATTACGGTTTCTGGGATCAGGACATACGATTGAGTAAAGGAGCAAGCTTGGCGACCCGCTCGAAAAATTAAATTCGGGCATTAATTTCGAGCTATTCCGGTCCTTACTGGAAGATAAATTAAGCAGCATATCAAAAGGTGCCGGCGGTCGTCCGCCATATGATTACGTTTTGATGTTCAAGATTTTAATACTCCAGCGCTATTACAACCTGTCGGATGATCAGGTTGAATTTCAGATAAATGACCGATTGAGTTTTATGCGGTTTTTAGACTTGACAATAGCCGACGATATACCTGACAGCCGCACAGTATGGCATTTTCGGGAACAGCTGACCGATTTGGGGGTAGTTGAAGACCTTTTTTTATTGTTTATCAATGAAT
>JAITAP010000170.1 GCA_031284065.1 Prevotellaceae bacterium | reverse complement strand
TTATTGGCTTTCCCGTCGTATTGGTAATATAGTGGTAGTCGGTATATCTTTGATAGACATCTCGTATGCAGCTGCTCATTACCACCAAAACAACTGTTATCAAAATACTTTTACTCATACTCGCTAACTATTGTATTTATTTGTGTTCTCAAGTTTGGATGTTTGGCTATCAGGTTATCCCTAAAGCCCGTTACCGAGTACGCGCAAAGCGATTTTTCTATATTCGCGGATGAGCATCCAATCTGTCTTAATCTATTAAACATACCCGCAAAATAATAAGGAAAATGATTTGCGTTTGTTATTGAATAGTGAATTTCCGGTGTTGTAGTGCTTACACTCCAATCCCTATAAGTCAAAGTATTCCATCTCAAATACCTTCTTGCCAAATCCCATTGTCTGTAATTTGCCCAGCCTTCCGCCAGGGCGATAGCCTGCCAGTCGTCACCACCTTTGCTGGCATAGGGAGTTTCTTTAGTCAGCTCATTCTTGGCTTCCTGATAAACAATGGTGCTCCAGTAGCCCGACGCCCACGATTTTCCGTTTTCGCTTTTCATGCGCTGCAGCTGGCTGGCATGGGTCAGCTCGTGCCATGCAATGGCGGTAATTTCGTTGTAGCTGTTCAGGGTTTTGTTGTAGCGAAGTATCAAATCGGGGGAAGCCAGCCAGCCGAATACGCTAAGCCAGACTCCCAGAGGCCCTGCACAAATTGTGGCAATCATGGAAGCCGTAAAGTATGAGTAGTCGAAGTGGTGGTTCAGCAGCGGCGCCGACGAGGTCAACTTGTCGGATTCCTTGCTGGCAATGTCCAGCGAGTTTGGCGGCAGGCTAATGCCGTCTGCTCTTGCGTAGGTAATGTAGTCGTAAATGGCGTTGTGCAGCACGGCTCTTCCCCAGTAGTCGCTGTTGGTGTAGAAAGTCATGGAGTGCCCGTTTGGGCTGTGCGAGCCCGCCCCGTAGGAGCTTGTCCAGAAGCATAGCGCCCCAAACAGGGTTTTGCTGAACGTCCACGAGTTGCTACCGTTTGCCCCGTCAAAGAAAATGTCGTAGTTGGCGCTATTTCCTATCAGGATGTCGTCGTAGTAGCTGCTTGAGCTGGAGTAGTACCCGCTGGCGTCGGTGCGCATGGTAATGTAGTAAAACCAGCGGGACGTGCGCACCTTTACTCCCTTTAGCCCAACGTTGCCGGAGGGCGTGTTTACCCTTATGTAGCCCTCGGGGTAGTACCTTGTGTTGCAGGAAGTCCAGCATACCCTTCCCCAGAGGATGCAGCTTCTTTTGCAGGTTGTTACCTGTCTCTTCATAAGTGGGTTGCCGGGTGCGCTGCTTTCATCCTTTCGCAGCTCGCCGCCGTTGCCGGTGAGTACAAAAGAGGTGGCCACGAGCGCTCGCCGGAGGTTGTTGTCGATAACGCCTTTTGGGGAGCTCCCTGTGGATTTTGTTTGCGCACTTTCTTCTGTTTCTGTGATTACCTCTTCCGTGTAGCCTTCGCTGTTCTCAATGAGAAATAGGTTGCTCAGCACTTCGTAGGCAACGCCCTGGGGCGGCTGGTATCCGGGCTTCACCACGGCGTACAGCCACGTGTACGTGCTGTCGGGGAGCGAGGGGTCAAGGTAGTAGTCTCCGGCCTGCACAATTTCGTAGTCAAGCGGGTAGCTGAACAGCTCCAACGTGCTGTCTTGCGTCAGCATGTCATACCCTGCGCTGTCCTGCGGCAAAAAGCGCACGTACAAGTCAGTGGCGCCGATTGTAAGCGCGTTCAGCGACTTGGTGTGTATGCCTGCATTTGAGTGTAGTTCGTCATCGCCTACAGCGTTTGCATACGCGCGAAGAGAGTCTAACGCTATCTGCATGTTTTGCACCGAATAAGGGTTCTCTTTTTGCTTGCCCAGTATGACAGGCTGTATGGCTCTCTGCTCAATACTGGCCGAAGGTTGGTCATCATTTTGGTTGGCAATGTTGTCAATCACATCATCTGTTATGATTGGCTCGTGGTCGCGTTCACATCCAATGAAAAATATTGATGCTAAAACTACTAAAAAAAGTTTATGTGTTTTCATAACTCTACTATTTTATATTATCGTAAATATTTTGAAAGTGGAAAGTTTTACGTGCGCCGCACGCTCTCCTCACGAGCAGGGCTGCGGAAGCTCCTGCGGGTCATCGGCGCTTGCTGCGTGAGGGGAGCGGGCAGCAAGCGCCTAACTTACACAAGTTATTTTTGCCCAGCTGCCAAATGGTACGATGGATTTTTATTTTTTCGGAGGAGTGGCCTACAACCGCTTTAGCGTTTGCTGCACGCAAGATGTGGTAAGAGTTGCAGCGAAAATGCTGTGCGCCGCCATAGCAAGCGTGCGCGAACAGCACACACATACACAGAAGTTCTATATATGTGTGCATATATGCAGCGGTAGCGGTGTGGAACAGCGAAATCATAAGTAGGTACAAAGTTTAAGTTACTACTACAAAAAAGCTATTCAATGTAGAGCTACAAAAGTATGAATTTTTTTCAGCCGGATATTCGGTTGACGCAGCAAAAAAAACATTATTTCGCGTACATCAAGCATTTTTCATGTTTTTTCATGTTTTTTCGGCGTAACGCAGCGTTTTTTCGCCGCAAATGCCTGAATTTGGATTTATTTGCTCTACTAAGGCAGCTAAGGAAGCGTTGGGAAAGTAAGGATTCCCCCAAAAACCTTAGCGCCGGTTTCATCCCCCGATACATTCGCCCTTACTTCTTCACAACATCAGCAAGGGTATTTCTGCAAATTGTAGTTACTTATTGGAGGTTATATAAAATTTCGAGGAGCGCGTAGCGTAAGTGACAATTTGGCACGCCTGCCATGCTTGGCAAGGTTGTTGCTGGTTGGGGGTTGTCCCTTGAGCGCCGGTAGCGTTACGCGAGCTGCGGCAGAGGGCTGTAAAAATTGTTGAGCTATAAAACTTGGATTATGTCTGAAAGTAAGGAAAAGAAAGAGAAGCACGAGTGTTGCAGCGAAGAGGATGGCTGCCAAAATAGCACAAACCGTCAGACCGCCGACGGACAAGCCGACGAGAGCTGCGCCTGCGAAAAAGAAGCCGCAACGAAAGAGGGGGCGGCAGCCGCAAAGAGCGAAGAAGCTCCTCAAGCCCTCACGCCGGAGGAAAAATTCGCGGAAGCGCAGGACAAGTACCTGCGTCTGGTGGCCGAGTTTGACAACTACCGCAAGCGCACAGCCCGCGAGCGCATGGAGCTGATACATTCGGCAAGCGAGGATACCATCAAGGGGCTGCTGTCCGTTGTTGACGACTTTGAGCGCGCCGTTAAAGCCGCCGAAGCCTCGCAGGACGTGGCGGCGCTGCGCGAGGGCATTGAGCTTATCTACCAAAAGCTGATGGCGTACCTCGAAACCAAAGGGCTAAAGTCCATCGAAACGCCTGTTGGAGACAGCTTCGACACAGACCTGCACGACGCGGTAACCAAATTCCCTGCGCCGGACGAGTCGCACAAAAACAAAATCATTGACACCGTGCAAAAGGGGTACAAGCTCTACGACAAGGTTATCCGTTACGCAAAAGTCGTAGTGGGAGAGTAGAACCCGTTTAGGTTGACAAGTAAAAATTCAAAATTAACAAAAGAGCTATGCCAGCTAAGCGAGACTACTACGAAGTTCTCGGCGTGAGCAAAAATGCCGGCGCCGAAGAAATCAAAAAAGCGTACCGTAAAAAAGCCATCGAATTTCACCCCGATAAAAATCCGGGCAACAAGGAGGCCGAAGAAAAATTCAAAGAGGCGGCGGAAGCATACGACGTGCTCAGCACGCCCGAAAAACGCCAGCGGTACGACCAGCTCGGCCATGCCGGCATGGGGGCAAGCGGCGGCGGCTCCTACGGCTTCTCTATGGACGATATTTTCTCCAACTTTGGAGACGTTTTTGGGAGCGCCTTTGGCGGCAGCGGCCGCTTTAGCCATTTTGGGGGATTTGGCGGACATGCGCAGGCGGCTACCAGCTACGGCTCGGACATTCGCGTGCGCGTAAAGCTTTCGCTAAAGGACATTGCGCACGGCGTGGAAAAAAAGCTAAAGATTAAGAAAATGGTCGCCTGCAACGACTGCCACGGCAGCGGCGCTAAAGATAAAGATTCGTTAGCTACGTGCAGCACATGCCACGGCACGGGGCAGGTTTCGCACGTGGTGAATACCATGCTGGGGCGAATGCAAACCGCCACCGTTTGCCCAAAGTGCCACGGCGAGGGAAAAACTATTACAAATCCCTGCCCTGCCTGTAGCGGCAACGGAGTTGTGCAGAGCGAGGAGGAAATTGCTTTCAAAATACCGCCCGGAATGTACGAGGGGATGCAGCTCAACGTGAACGGCAAGGGAAACGCTGCCCGGCGCGGCGGAAAAAATGGCGACCTGCTCGTAGTGGTTGAGGAGGAAAAAAACGAAGACCTCATTCGCGACGGAAACAACCTCGTGCACAACCTCTTCATCAGCATACCGGAGGCGGCAATGGGCGCGAACGTGGAGGTGCCTACGGTGGACGGAAAAGCCAGAATTACCATCAAAGCCGGCACGCAACCCGGCACTATTCTCCGGCTCAGCGGAAAGGGGCTGCCTATAGTCAACCGCTACGGAACGGGGGACTTGCTGGTGTACGTAAATGTTTGGGTTCCCAAAAAGCTGGACAGGGAGGAGAAAAAAGCTCTGGAAAAGTTCCTTACCGCTCCCAACTTTAAGCCCGACCCCGACCCCAGCGAAAGAAACTTTATGGACAGGCTGCGGAGAATGTTCCAGTAGCGGAAAATTCTCCGCGCATCTTTTTCGCTTAGCTATATACTTTCCGATTAAATAATTACAAATTTGTAGCGGCGTTGTTGCAACGAGTAATAGCTCATATCATGCAGATTTATAATTTTTGATGGATTACAATTGTTCTCAACTCCCCTACGGGGAACCGGAGCGAAAGCGCAGTAGAGACGCACGGCGTGCGTCTCAGCGGCAAACCGGCGGCGGTAATGGCATAGCGGCAAACCGGCGACGGCAATGGCATAGCGGCAAACCGGCGGCAATGGCGTAGCGGCAACGGCGTAGCGGCAATTCCCCGTAGGGGAATAATATCAATAGAAAATGGCTACCCGTTTTTCGCCAATAGCCCGTAGGGCTTTAATAGCATCGTCATTTTCTATTGATCCCCTACGGGGAATAAGAAAGAGATGACAGCCGTTTTTTCTATTGATATTATTCCCCTACGGGGAATCGGGAAGGGAGCGACACACATTTTTCTATTAATCCCCTACGGGGAATAAGAAAGAGATGATAGCCGTTTTTTCTATTGATATTATTCCCCTACGGGGAATAGGAAAGAGATGATAGCCGTTTTTTCTATTGATATTATTCCCCTACGGGGAAGCGGGAAGGGAGCGACGCACATTTTTCTGCCGCAATTAAATTATTCATTAAT